>JBKOXM010000194.1:0-7418 GCA_046724925.1 Actinomycetota bacterium
GGCCGCGCGCAGCGCACCTGGCGCCGTCGGGAAGGCGACGAAGAAGGCGTCTCCTTGGGTATCGACCTCGACGCCACCGTGCGCGCCAAAAGCCTCGCGCAGGACCCGCCGGTGCTCCGCCAGCGCCTCCGCGTAGCTCTCGGCACCGAGCTCGTGCAGCAGCTTGGTCGAGCCCTCCACGTCGGTGAAGAGGAAGGTGACGGTCCCGGAGGGAAGATCGCGCCGCACGGACGCCATGATGCGCCAGAGCAAGACCTTTTGGAATCAGCCCCCGAGCACCTCGAGCTCTCGCTTGTAGTTGTCGAGCTTGTCGCGCTCCGCCTGGACAACTTCTGCGGGCGCGTTGTGAACGAAGCGCTCGTTCGCGAGCATCGTCTCCGCACGCTCGATCTCCTTGCGCAACCGCTCGAGTTCGGCGTCGACGTTGCCGTCGGCCCTTGTCCGTTCCGGACGCACGACCGCGTCGAAGATGCGGCGCTCGTCGCCCTCGAGCTCCAGGAGCGCGCCGCTGCGGCGGAACATCGTCGCGGCCGTCTGGACGCGCGCGAGGGCCTCACGGTCATCGGCGTAGCGACCGTCCGGATCCGGCCACGGAGCGACGATCAGCCTGGTCTCGCGCTGCGGCAGGTTCGACCAGATCTCCTCGGTCACGTGCGGCAGCACGGGATGGAGGAGCTTGAGCAGGCGCTCGAGCGCGGCCAGCGCGGTCGCCCGCGCGTCAGGATCGCCGTCGCGGAGTCGCGGCTTGATCGCCTCGAGGTACCAGTCGCAGAAGTCGTCGAAGGTGAGGCGGTACAGCATGTTGACAACGGGAGCGAAGTCGCAGTCCTCGAGCGAATCCTCGATCGAGGAGCGCGCGTCGTCGATGCGCGCCAGGATCCACCGTTCCTCCAGGTCGTGCGGTCGCAGCTCGACGTCTTCTTCCTCACTCGCCTGGAGCAGGAGCCGGCTGGCGTTCCAGAGCTTGTTCGCGAGCTTGCGGCCCTCCTCGATCGCTCCGTACGAGAAACGCACGTCCTGCGTCGAGGACATCTTCAGAAGGCCGTAGCGCGTGGCGTCCGCGCCGTGCTTGGCGATCACCTCGTCCGGGTCGATTCCGTTCCCGAGGCTCTTCGACATCCGTCGCCCGTCCGGCGCCAGGATCATCGAGTGGATGTTGACGGTGTGGAAGGGGATCTCGCCGCGGAGCTCCAGGCCGGACATGATCATCCGCGCGACCCAGAGGAAGATGATGTCGCGGCCCGTGGAGAGGACGTCCGTCGGGTACCAGGTCTCGAGCTCGGACGTCTGCTCGGGCCAGCCGAGCGTCGCGAACGGCCAGAGCGCCGCCGAGAACCACGTGTCGAGGACGTCCTCGTCCTGCGTCAGGTCGCGGCTCCCGCATTCCACGCACGCGCCCGGCGTCGACTCGGCCACCGTCGTGTGGCCGTCGGGGCAGTACCAGACCGGAATTCGGTGGCCCCACCAGAGCTGGCGCGAGATGCACCACGGCCGGATTTTGGTCATCCAGTCGAGATAGACCTTCGTGTAGCGCGCCGGCCGGAACCGGATCGTGTCGTCGTTTACGACCTCGATTCCCGGCGCAGCGAGCCCTTGCATCTCGACCCACCACTGGAGCGAGACAAGCGGCTCAATGCGCGTCCCGCACCGGCTGCAGTGACCCACCGAATGCCGGTACGGCTCCTCCGACTCCAAGAGGCCGCCCTCGCGCAGCGCGGCCACGATCCGCCGGTTCGCCTCCTTCTGCTCGAGTCCGGCGAACTCGCCGGCGTCCTCGCTCATGCGCGCGTCCAGCCCGATCACCGTCAGCTCCGGCAACCCATGGTCGCGCCCGATCTCCCAGTCGATCGGATCATGACCCGGCGTGATCTTGACCGCGCCGGTGCCGAACTCCCGCTCGACGCGTTCGTCGGCAATGATCGGGACGCGTCGCTCGGCGATCGGCACGATCGCCTCTTTCCCGACGACGTCGCGGTACCGCTCGTCGTCGGGATGCGCCGCGACGGCCACGTCGGCGAGCATGGTCGGAGGGCGCACGGTGGCGATCGCAACGTGCCCGTCGCCGTCCGCGAGCGGATAGCGGATCGTGTAGAGCGTGTCGTCGGTCTCCTCGTGCTCGACCTCGAGGTCGGAGATCGCGCTGGCGCAGCGCGGGCACCAGTTGACGATCCGGTTCGCGCGGTAGATCAGCTCACGCTCGTGGAGGTGGACGAAGAAGCGCATCACCGCGCGCACATAGCCCTCGTCCATCGTGAAGCGGATGCGGCGGTAGTCGAGCGAGGAGCCCAGACGGCGGTTCTGATTCATGATGTGCGGGCCGTACTCGCGGACGAAGTCCCAGGTCCGCTCGATGAACGCATCGCGTCCGAGGTCGTGACGGGTCAGTCGCTCCTCGGCGAGCTGCCGCTCGATCACGTTCTGCAGCGCGATCGAGGCGTGGTCGTAGCCGGGTTGCCAGAGTGTGTTGAAGCCACGCATTCGGTGCTGGCGGATCAGGACGTCCTGGCACGACGAGTTGAGTGCGTGGCCCATGTGCAGCTCGCCCGTCACGTTGGGGGGCGGCAGCGCGATCGCGAACGGCTCGCCGGGACCGTCCGGCTCGGCCGCGTAGAGGCCCTCGTCCTCCCACGTTCGCTGCCAGCGCTCCTCGACGCCTTTGGGGCGGTACAGAGGATCCATCACGAGTCCCTCAGTCTGAAGATTCGCAGCCCGAGCCGGTCGACCGAGCGGTCGAAGCAGATCGGCCTCGAGGGCCGTTCGGTGAGGTCAGGCAGCGACTATGTCCTCAGTATGCCGAAAGCGTGCCGGCGCCTCAAATCGGGGACGCAATCTGCGTTTTGTGTCGATCGGCAAATGCAGTCGGCCGCACGGGCAAAGCCCGCACGGCCTTTGAGCGGCGTCGCCAAGTCGACGCTTCGCAGACGGACGCGCGGATGGACACGTACGCGTCCAAGGATCGCGCGAAGCGCCTGCCTATCCCGTTCGCGAATCGGCGTTGCAAGCAACGCCTCAGATCAGCGGCCCGTCGACGAGAAGTGCTGGTAGTCCTTCACGCCTCGCCAGTTGCCGCCCCAGCGCCAACCGACCGCGGCGAAGGCTCGCACGGTCGCATCGCCGGCGTGGATCATCCCCGGCGCTTGGCGCGAACGGTCCGCATAGCGGCGGCCGGCCGGCGGCGAGACGCGGCCGTTCGCGGCCACGAACGGGTTCTGGATCGGATTGAGATCGAGCGCACGTCCGTACGCGTGCTCCGACCAGCGGCGCGTCCCCGAGACGAAGCGGCAGTTGAACGCTGACGTGTTGTTCGCGGCCATCGAGCGATCGTCATCCGCGCGATAGACGTCGACGAGACGCATCCGCGCAATCGGGAAGCGCCGGGCGAAGAGCGATCGAAAGACGCGCACGATGCCGTGTGCGTGGCGCCGATGGACGAGGAGCTCGCCCCGGTGGACCGTCCCGTCGAAGCCCCAGTGCCGCAGGGTCACGAGCCGTAGCTCGGACAGCCCGACCGGGCAGCCTGGGCGCCAGGAGAAGCGCATCCGGGCGCGCGTTTCTGCGTCGATGCGGGCCACCTCGGCCTCGAATCGCGGCGGCTCCACCGCGCGGGAGACGTCTGCTGCCGGCGCGACGAGCGCCAACGCGGCAGCGCCTGCAAGGACAACGGCCCGCATCTTCACGCCTACTTTCCTACGCTTCCGGCGTCTAAGGTCATATCGCTTTCTCCTTCGTCCAGGAGGACGGCCTGGCGCTGCGGGAACAAACGGGAGAGTTCGAGCGCGCGATCGAGGTCCTCGACCGCCTGCTCGGCAACGTGGAGACGGTGGTCCACGGCAAGCGCGAGGAGATCAAGCTCGTGCTGGCGGCCCTGCTCTGCCGGGGGCATGTCCTGCTCGAGGACGTGCCCGGCACTGCGAAGACGGTTCTCGCACGGGCGATCGCGGGGAGCATCGAGGGCGCGTCGGCCTCGCGGATCCAGTGCACGCCGGATCTCCAGCCGACCGACGTTACGGGGCTGTCCGTCTTCGACCAGAAGTCCCGCGAGTTCGAGTTCAGACCTGGCCCGATCTTCGCCAACGTCGTGCTCGTCGACGAGGTCAACCGCGCCCTCCCGAAGACGCAGTCCGCGCTCCTGGAAGGAATGGCGGAAGCGCAAGTGACGGTCGACGGCCTCACGCGCCAGCTCCCCGACCCCTTCCTCCTGATCGCAACCGAGAATCCGATCGAGTACGAGGGCACCTTCCCGCTCCCCGAGGCGCAGCTCGATCGTTTCTTCGTGCGCGCCGCGCTCGGCTATCCGGACAAGGACGTCGAGCGGCAGATCGTGCAGGAGCAGCGCCACGGACATCCACTCGGAGATCTGCGCACGGTGATCAGGGTCGAAGAGCTGCGCGTCGCCCAGACCGCCGTCGAAGAGGTGTACGTCGATCAGTTGATCGAGGACTGGTTGCTCGAGCTCGTTCGCGCCACTCGCGAGCTGGAGGCGGTTGCGATCGGCGCTTCCGTCCGCGGCAGTCTCGCGCTCGACCGCGCATTGCGCTCCTGGGCCCTCCTGAACGGCCGCGAGTACGTCTGTCCCGAGGACGTCGAGCATCTCTTCCTGCCCGTCCTCGCTCACCGAGTCGTGTTCGCGCCGCGCTTCCTGATCGACATGCGGCGGATCGGCCGCGAGGCCTCGCTCGAGCGGTTTGCCGAACTGTGTCTCGAGCGCGCGCCCCGGCCCGCAACCCGGGCCGACGGCGACGTGGTCCCGCTCGAAGCCTCCCCCTAGCCTTGGTGCCCCATCTAGCGACAGTCAGTGCATTTCTGGCGGCTGCAAGCCGGCGCCATGCGGCGTCCTCAGTCGCCCACGTATGCCCACATACGCGGGCTTCCTGCGTCCTTGCGTGGCGCGCCTTTCGCTCGCCAGAAACGCGAGACCATCACTAGACGGGGCACGCATGCCGGCCGGCGACGCAACCTTCCCGCTCGTCCCGCGCTTCCGCCTGATCGGAGTGCCGTTCGGCTCGATTCACAGCGCCCGTCGCGGGATCGGCGCCGACATCGCCGGCACGCGGATGTACCAGCCGGGCGACCCGGTCTCGTCGATCGACTGGCGGGCTTCTGCCCGGCTCTCCACCGCGCGGGACGCCGACGAGTTCGTGGTCCGGGACCGGTTCGCCGACGAGTCCCCGCGCGTGCTCGTCCTCGCCGATCACCGGCCGGCGATGGCGCTCTACGACCCTGAGCTGCCCTGGCTCTCGAAGCCGGCCGCCATGTCCGCCGCCGTCGACTTGATCGCCGCGAGCGTGTTCCGGGCGCGCGGGCTGCTCGGCTATCTCGACCTCGCCAATCCGGCGGATCCTTTCTGGAGCCCACCTCGCTCGGAGCCGCAGTGGCGCGGTCTGGAGGACGACTATCGGGCCCGGCCGTTCACGGCCCCCTCCGACAACATCGCTCGTGGGCTCGAGTTCCTGCGCTTCGCGCGCCTCTCGCTGCCGCCGGGGACATTCCTGTTCGTCCTCTCCGACTTCCTCGCCGCGCCTCCTGCGGAAGCCTGGCTCACGCCGCTGGAGCAGCGCTGGGACATCGTGCCGGTGGTGATCCAGGATCCGACCTGGGAGCAAAGCTTCCCCGACGCCGCCTCCGTCGCGCTCCCGATCGTGGACAGCGCGACCGGCCGGGCCGAGCTCGTGCGGCTGACACCTCAGCAGGCGCACGAGCTGAGCTCCGCTCATGCACAGCGCCTCGAGCGTCTCCTCGACGACTTCGGCGCGCTTGGCCTCGACACCGTTGTGATCGACTCCTCGGACGACGAGTCCATCCTCCAGGAATTCCTGGGATGGGCCGACCGGCGCAAGCTCGTCGGAAGGCAATGGCGACTCGGCGCCTGATCGCGGCGGTCATTGCCGTCGTCCTCGGGCTGGTGGCTCTCGCCGTAGCCTTGGTCGTCCTTCCGGACGAGAGCCAGCAGGCGTCCCCGACGACAAGCGGGCGGCCGGCTCGCCTGATCGTCCAGCCGCCCATTCGCGTGCCCGGCGGTCTTGGCGCTGCCACGTTCTTCGCTCGTCCCGCCATGCTCTTCGGCGATCCGATGCGGGCTCACGTGGAGGTTCTCGCCGACCGGCGCCTCGTCGATCCGGACAGCGTGCGTGTCCGCACGGAGTTCGCGCCTTACCGCTCCATGGCTCCGCCGACGAGAGAGCGGTTCGAGATCGGCAACTTCGTCTGGTTGAAGTACCACTACAGGCTGCTCTGCCTGCGCCGTACGTGCCGGCCGACGCCGTCCAAGTCGCGGACCTTCATGTTCCCAGACGTACGCGTCTCGTTTCGCCGCCCCAACGGTGCAACTCGCACCTTCAGTCGTCCGTGGCCTCCGCTCGTCGTTTCGTCGCGGATGAAGCCGGACGACCTCCAGCGGGGCGGCTTTCGGGCTCGGGAGTTCCCGCTTCCGGCGCTCTCGTACCGCTTCGACCCGGGGACCTTGTCGTTGGCGCTCCTCATCGCCGCCGGTGTCGCCGCTCTCGGCGGCGGTCTCCTGATCTGGTTTGCGCTGGCGCCGCTCGTCCGCGCACGCCTCCGCCGAGCCCGTCTACTCAGCGAGCTCGAGCGAGAGTTCGCAGTGCTGCTCGGATCGCTGGAGGGCGACGAGGCCGATCAGCGCACGGCGCTCGACCGTCTCTCGCGTGCGCTCAACCGCTCCGGAGACGCTGACCTGGCGACGGATGCCCGCCAGCTCGCGTGGTCCGAGGACGGTCCCCGCGAGCCGGAGGTCCAGACGCTCGCGGGTCAGGTGGAGCACAGGATCGAAGGCTCGGAATGAGCGCCGCACACAGGATCCCGCTTGCCACCACGACGGAGCTCCGACGTCCGTTGCTCGTGACACGGACCGCCCGCATCGTTCTCGCGCTCGCCGCTCTGGCAGCCCTCGCCGCGGCGCTCGCCGTCGCGCTCGGGGGAGGCGGACGGCCTCCGGCGCTGGTCGCGCGCGGATCAGACGGCGTGATCGTCCTCGACGTCTCGGGAAGCATCGGCCCGCGCGAGTATCGACGGCTGGCCGCGGCGCTCTCCGACGCAGTCTCCTCGGGCCGGCGCTACGGGCTCGTCGTCTTCTCCGATGTCGCCTACGAGGTTTTTCCTCCCGGAAGCGACCCGGCCCAGATTGCCGCCGTACGGCGCTTCTTCGTCGAGCACAAGGGCGGCAGCACGCGGCTCGGCACCCTCCGCGTGGTGGACTCGTACTACCTGGCCAGCCCCTGGACGGGCGCCTTTACCGGCGGAACCCGCATCTCCGAGGGACTCAAGGTCGCTCGCCAAGTGGTCGAGCGGGACCGGATTCCGAACGCCGCCGTCGTTCTGTTGAGCGACCTGAACTACGACAGCTTCGACGCGGGCGCGATCGAGCAGGAGATGTTCATGTACGCGCGCAAGCACCTCGCACT
>JBKOXM010000048.1:0-13379 GCA_046724925.1 Actinomycetota bacterium
GCACTGTCTCGTGGGCTCGGAGATGTGTATAAGAGACAGCGGTGTGCGTGGTCGGCCTCGACGTCTCGGCGCAGCCGCCCTGGTCGATCGCGACGTCGCACAGCACCGCTCCCGCCTTCATCTCGCCGATCATCTGGCGAGTGATCAACTTCGGCGCCAGCGCACCCGGGATCAAGACGGCGCCGATCACGACGTCCGCGTCGGCGACCGACTCCTCGATCTGAAGGGTCGAGGACATGAGCAGATTGACGCGGCTGCCGAGCACTTCCTCGAGATGGCGCATGCGATCGATCGAGCGCTCGAGGATCGACACGTTGGCGCCGAGGCCGAGGGCGATCACCGCCGCGTTGTAGCCCACCATTCCACCGCCGATCACGACGACGCTGCCTGCTGCGACGCCGGGAACGCCCCCGAGGAGGAGTCCGCGTCCGCCGAGGGGCTTCTCGAGGAAGTACGCGCCGGCCTGCGCAGCCAGTCGACCGGCAATCTCGCTCATCGGCGCGAGCAGGGGCAGCGCGCCGCTGTCGGTCTCCACAGTCTCGTAGGCGATACAGGTCGCGCAGCTCTCGACGAGGGCCAGTGTGAGCTCCTCGTTGGCGGCGAGGTGCAGATACGTGAACAGGATCAGGTCGTCGCGGAGCCGGCCGTACTCTTCGCGTAGCGGCTCCTTGACCTTGAGGACGAGCTCGGCTTCGCCCCACACGTCGTCCAGCGATGCCGTCTGCGCTCCGACGGCTTCGTAGCTCGCGTCCGGAAACGCGCTCCCCTCGCCCGCTTCGGTCTCGATCGTGACCTCGTGGCCCCGCTGGATCAGCTCGCGCGCGCCGGCCGGCGTGAGGGCGACCCGGTACTCATCGGGCTTGATTTCCTTGGGGACGCCGATCTTCATCGGGCCGCGGACGATATCCGTTTGCAGCACTTTCGACCGCCTCGAGACCGAGTGACACCCTCGACGCGCTGGAATATGCTCGACCCGAGCAACCTACTCGGAGAGGTCGGTCATGACTTTGAAGCTGAACATGCTCCCGCCCAGCGTGAACAACATGTCGGTCCGTGTGTTCGTGCGCGCGGCCGGGATCCCGTTCGAGGAAGAGAACGTGTGGGGCCAGACGCAGTCGGACGACTACATCGCGAAGATCCCCTCCGGGCTCACGCCGTCGGTGGAGACCGACGGGCTCCCGAAAGGCGCGCTGTGGGAGAGCTGCGCGGTGATGATGTACCTCTCGAGCCGCGAAGGCCTTGACGACCTATACCCGACCGATCTCGCGCGCCGGGCGATGGTCGACAGCGCGAACTTCTACACGATGAGCATGCTCTACCCACTTCTCGCGCGAGCGACCTATCCCCGCCTGAGCTTCGCGGGATATCCGGGTGAGGTCTCGACCTCGGATGCCTCGGACGAGGCCAAGGAGGCCGCCCGGAAGGCCGCAGAGGACGAGTTGCCTCGGCTCCTGAACGTCTACCGCGAGTTCTTCATCACCGACGACGGTTTCATCGGCGGTGGTGAGACGCCCACCATCGCCGACATCCGGCTTGCGAGCACGCTCGAGTTCCTCGCGGTCGCGGACACGGAACTGCCGGACTGGGCGAAGGAGTACATCCAACGGGTCGAGTCGGCGCTCGGCGATGCCTACACAGAGCCGGCCTCCGACGTACGCGGTTACGTCGCGCAGATCAAGGGCGAGGCGGTCGCTACCTAGAGCTCAAGCGCCGGCGAGGCTTTCAACCAGGCGTCGCTCATCGGGCTCAAACCAGGGCGGCGAACCTGCGCGTGCGTTCTCGCGCGCGTGCGCGGCGTCTTTCGTACCGGGAATCACGGCGTCGACCCGCTCGTCCGAGAGCGCCCACTTGAGCAGCGCCTGCGCCCAGGTCTCGATTCCGAACTCGCGCAGCGGCGCCAGCTCGCGCTCCGCCGGCGCTCTCCGCACGAGCGAGCCGACTCCAAGCGGCTGAGCCACGATCACCGCGACTCCCCGCTCGGCGGCGAGCGGCAGGACTCTCTGCTCGCTCGTGCGCTCGAGTGGGTTCACCGGAACCTGAGCCGTCTCGAACGCACCAGTCTCGAGAGCCGCAGCTAGCTCATCGAACGCCGACGGGCTGTAGTGGGTCACGCCGAGGCGCTCAATCCTTCCTTCTGCGCGCTCCGCCTCGAGCCACGGCAGATGTTCGCGCCAAGCGACCAGGTTGTGCACCTGCTCGATCTCGATCTGCCCGAACCACCCGAGCTGGTCGGCGTACTGGCTCCGCCCCTCGTGAACGGACCCGGCCCAGATCTTCGTCGCCACGGTGACGTCGTCTCGTCGATCACCCAGGGCGCGCGCGAGGGACCACTCCGCCCCGCCGTACATCGGCGACGTGTCGAAGATTCGGAGGCCCGCGTCGAGCGCGGCATCGACCACGCGCTCGGCGCGCTCGACATCGCTGCCGAACGTCCGCCACGTGCCCAAGCCGACCACCGGCCCGAGACGCCGTTCCTCCATCACGGAAGGGATCTGCGCGCTACTCGTCCTGCTGCGAACGCGGACGCGAAGAACCACGGGTCGTCGTCGGGGCCGCGGCCCATGTGCTCGAGCGGGAGCCCGGCGCACGCCTCGCGCCAGTCGTCCACGTCGACCTCCTCGCGCGCTGAGAGCCATGGCGGCGCATCGAGCCCGCGCGGCCACGCGATGACAACGGTGTCGCCGCACAGATCGACGACGGCTCGGGTGTGGTGCGAGACGCCTCGGTGGCGCTCACGCTGGTCGGCGCTCGAGTAGCGAACGGCCAGGATCGGCGATCCACCGAGCGCGCCTGCGACGTTGGCGGCGTGGGCGGCGGACAGCCCGCCGTGTCCGAGTCTCGTGGACGTGCCGACAACTCCGGGACCGATTGCGCAGACAACGGCCGCGTAGTCGCGTGCCGCGGCCCACGCCAGTCCCGAGGCGAGATTGACGCACTGCACGTCACCGTCGACGCAGGCGCCGGTCGCCACGGCGACCTCGAGGAGCTGTCGGTCTTTGAGGGCCCGCAGCGAGTCGGAGAGCGAGAGAGGCAGCGCCCCGCCTGGCACCTGGACGTACGCCACCCGAGCGCCGGCTCCGATGCCAGCGCAAACGGGTGCGACCTGGCTGTGGAGCGAGCAACACACGACGGGCATGCCACCGAGGGATTCGGCGGTCTCTCCTGTCTCCTCGCCGTGCAGCACGGCGCTCTGCAGCGGCGTGTAGGGGAGCGTCATCACGTGCGCGCCCTCGTCGGGCTCGAGCTCGAGCCCGCGCGTCAAGTTGGCGTAGACGATGTCGAAGCCACCCGAGCCGAGCTCGAGCTCGCGAGCCTGCACGTTCACGAGCACCTCGTCGCCGAGCGCGATCGGCCCGGTCAGACGGGGATAGGCGACGCAGGGCACGCCGTCGACCTCCAGCCGGACGAGCCCTTCGTGCCGCTCTACGACCGCGGAGACCGTTCCCCGTCTAAGCGTCAGCATCGCGGGCCGCATCCACGAGCGCGAGCGTCACTTCCACCATCCCCTCGAGGTCGGCGACTGCGATGTGCTCGTCCGGCGTGTGGATCGCGGTCATCCCGTTGGCGAGATTGAGGCACTTGAGCCCGCGCTCGTTGAACACGTTCGCGTCGGCGGCGCCTCCGCTTCGTCCCAGCCGCGGCTCGTACCCCGAGCGCTCGAGCGCCGTGACCGCGAGCCGCACGGGTACGTCGTCCCGCCGAAAGCGGTAGCCGCGGTAGCTCTCGCGCACCTCGACATCGACCTCGCACTCCTCCAGCGTCGCCGCGAAGCTCATCGTCTCGAGCATCTCCTGGACGAGATCCCCGAGCTTCGAGTCGTCGTGCGAACGCGCCTCGGCGGCGACCGAACACCACTCCGGGACGATGTTCCTCGCCGTACCGCCCTCGATCAGTCCGACGTTGGCGGTCGTGTCCTCGTCCACGCGGCCGAGCCGTAGGTCGGCGATCGCTCGGGCTGCAGCCGCTATCGCCGACCGCCCCTCCTCGGGGGCCATCCCCGAGTGAGACGCACGGCCGTGGAAGCGGGCTTCGATCGAGCGTGAAGAGGGCGCGCCCACGATCACCGTCCCGATTGGCTCGGCCTGGTCGTAGACGAAGCCGACGCGCGCCTCCAGCCGTCCTTCGTCGAACGCCTTCGCTCCGAGGAGGCCCACTTCTTCCTTGGGCGTAAAGAGGAGCTCGACGCCCGCGTGCGCCCGATTCTCGGCGACCAATCGGCGGGCCGCGTCGAGCATCGTCGCCACGGACGCCTTGTTGTCCGCCCCGAGGATCGTGCCTCCGGCGGCGTTTCGGACGATTCCATCGTCGATGACCGGCTCGATCGCCCCCTGCGGCGGCACCGTGTCGAGATGCGCGCAGAGGAAGAGCGGCACGCCGCCCTCGGCGGTCGGAGCGATCCGCGCGAGGAGGTTCCCCGCCGACGCGTCGATCGTACGGCCCGCATCGTCCTCGTCGACCTCGAGCCCGAGCTCGCGGAGATACCGGGTGACACGGTCGGCGACGGGACGTTCACCGCCGGGCGGGCTGGGAATCGCCGCAAGCTCCGTGAAGAGGTTTACGACGTCCGGCGCCGGCACGAGAAAAACCTATGCAAGCCTGGTATCGTTTCTACTGAAATCTGCGTAAGGGGAGACGGTCGTGTCGGTCGCAGAGCCGATCATCCAGACGGGCCTGCTCGGGGAGGCTATCGACCACGGCCCGGTAGCAGTCTTCGTGGCTGACGACGACATGTGCTTCGTCGCCGTCAACCAGTTCGCGGCCGATCTTCTCGGCTACTCGCGCGAAGAGCTGCTCGCGCTCTGCGTCGCGGACGTCGTCGCGGGCGGCGACGCGAAGAGGCAGTTCGCGGACATGATCGTGAACCGAGCGCAGAACGGTCACCAGATTTTCCGACACCGCGACGGGAACGAGATCGAGGTCGAATACCGCGCCAGCGAGACGCACGTGTCAAGCCTCTCGTTCTACGTCGTGGTCGTCTGGCCGGTCTAGGGACTAAGGCGTCGTTTGCGACGCCGACCTGAAGCGCCCTCGCGAACGGGATCTGCAGCGCTTCGCGACATCTCAGGACGCGTAGCGTGTCGACGAAGCCGCGACTCGTCGCGCACCTGGTTGCGTTTCCGTCCGCTCGCGCGTGCGCTCCAACGCAGCCCCCACACACTCCCGAAAGAGCGGCGCGGGCCTTGTCGGCCGCGACTTAAGGCGTCGCTTGCGACGCCGACCTCAGGGCGCGCGGTTCATCCGCGCGTCCGTCTGAACCGACCGGTCGACCCGCTGGAACTAAGCCCGCCCGCTCGCGGTTGCGCTCGAGCGCAGCGCCGACGAACCCTCGGAAGAGCGGCGCGGGCCTGGTGGGACGCGACTTGAACTCCGGATGGAACTGGCTGGCCACGAACCACGGATGGTCGGGCAGCTCGAGGATCTCCACCAGCTGGCCCTCGAGGTACGTGCCCGAGACCACCAGCCCCGCCTCCACCATTCGCTCGCGATAGAGATTGTTGACCTCGTAGCGGTGTCGATGCCGCTCGAAGACGACGTTCTCGCCGTAGGCCTCGTGCGCCCGTGTGCCCTCGACGACCTCGACCGCCTGAGCGCCGAGGCGCATCGTGCCGCCGAGGTCTTCGATGCCCTTCTGCTCGGGGAGGAGGTCGATGACCGGGTGGGGCGTCTCGGGGTCCATCTCCGTCGAGTTGGCGCCGTCCAGTCCGACGACGTGGCGCGCGAACTCGGACACGGCAACGTGCATCCCGAGACAGATCCCCAGGTACGGGATGCCTCGTTCACGCGCGACGCGGCAGGCGAGGATCTTCCCTTCCCATCCACGCGAGCCGAAGCCGCCGGGAACCAGTACGCCGCCGACGCCTTCGAGCAGCTCCGCCGCCTCGTCGAGCGACATCCCTTCTGCATCGACCCACCGCACCCGCACGTCGCAGCCGTGGACGACGCCTGCGTGCTTGAGCGCCTCGTGGACGGAGAGATAGGCGTCGCGCAGCTTCACGTACTTGCCCACGAGCGCGATCTCGACGGTCTCCTCGCGGCGCTCGATCCGGCGAGTCAGCTCGTGCCACTCCGTGAGATCGGCGGGCGCACCGTCGATGCCCAGCCGCTCGCTGACGAGCGCGTCGAGCCCGCCCTTCTGCAGCAGCTCGGGCACGAGGTAGACGTCGGGCACGTCCGGGCTCGTCACGACGGCCCCAGGATCGACGTCCGCAAAGAGCGCGATCTTGTCCCGCAGCTCAGGCGAAAGCTCTTCGCGCGAGCGCGCAACGACGATGTCCGGGTGAATACCGATGCGCCGGAGCTCGTTGACCGAATGCTGCGTCGGCTTGGTCTTGAGCTCGCCGGCCGCATCGACGAATGGGACGAGCGTGACGTGGACGTAGACGACGTTCTCCGGTCCCGCCTCGCGGCGAAACTGGCGGATCGCCTCGAGGAAGGGGAGCGACTCGATGTCGCCGACCGTCCCGCCGATCTCGCTGATGACGACGTCAGCCGGGTTCACCTCGGTCACGCTGCGGATCCGCGACTTGATCTCGTTCGTGATGTGGGGGATGACCTGCACCGTCGCACCGAGAAACTCGCCCTTCCGCTCCTTGCGCAGGACGGCGTCCCAGATCGCGCCGGCGGTGTGACTCGCGGTGCCGGACAGGTTCTCGTCGATGAAACGCTCGTAGTGCCCGATGTCGAGGTCGGTCTCGGCCCCGTCCTCTGTCACGAACACCTCGCCGTGCTGGAACGGGCTCATCGTCCCGGGATCGACGTTGAGGTAGGGATCGAACTTCTGCGCCTGGACGCGCAGGCCGCGGGACTTGAGCAGCCGGCCGAGCGAGGCGGCGACGATCCCTTTACCGAGGCCGGAGACCACCCCGCCCGTGATGAAGACGTACTTCGTCGGACGGGTCATGCGTGCCTCCCCCACGCGTCGACCTCACGGAGGCCCGGCGTCCGCTCGATCACGGTGCCGAGTGAACGGCGGTCGCCAAGGAAGTTGAGAGTCGCGAGCGCGGCGATCGCGCTCCAGCGGGCCCGTGGCGTCGTATTGACCACGGGACTTAAGCCTAGCAAGGCCCCCAGCGCGTTCGATCCGGCGTCTCCGAGCATCACGCGTTCGCGAAGATCGTAAGGCAGCAGCAGGACGGCCAAAACCGCGTAGCCGGGCCCTGTTCCGCCCAGGAACAGTCGCGCGAGCAGGAACGCCTTCAACGCTCGGCCTGGACGCGTGTCGAGCTGGTTGACCGCGTTGGCCGAGAGGCCCGTCAGGACCGCGCCCGTGATCGTCCGAGTCGCCGCGAGCCCAACGAGCGGGATCCCGACGAGCTTGAGGACGCCGGTGGTCGTGCCGCTTGCCAGGTGAGCGCGAAACCCGCGCTCGGACCCTCCCCACACGTCGTCCGTCAGCCCGATTAGCGCAACGGCCGTCACCGCTCTCGCGGTTCGGCGCGATGCGCCCACGCCTCCCAGAGCCACGACGAGGCCGACGACGGGGAGCCGGAGGCCGCGGAAGTTGACCCCCTGGGGACCGCACGCGAGCACGAGGTCCAGCAGCTGGCGTCCGCGGTGGAGGAAGCCGCTGAAGTCACGTCCGGTCGCCCTGTGTCGCAGCCGAAGCTCGATCTCTTCCACCTCGAGGCCCGCCCTCACGGCATCGATCGTCGAGCGCACCTCGCAGCCGAAACCGGCAGCGAGGGGAAACACGGCGCCGCGTGCCCGGGGCGAAAGGGCACGCTGACCCGACAATGGTTCGCGCGCGCAAAAGCCGCTGAGCATGCGAATCACGCGACGGCCTACCGCCTTCGCGATGCCGAATCCGCCGCCCACTCGCTCCGCGAAGGTGGCGACGGAAAGATCAGCCCTCGAATCGACGAGCGGGCGCAGGTCTCCGCTCAGATCCGCGTCGCAGAGCACGAGCCGGCCGGGGAGCGCGGCCTGCTCGGCGAGCGTCAGCGCCTGGCCCTTCCCGCGCCGGGGTAGGCGCAGGACAGTCGCACCGGCCCCCTCGGCCGCTTCCGCCGTCCCGTCGTGTGACCCGTCGTCGGCAACGATCACCTCGGCGCCGGGAAACGACTCCCGCAGGGTCCGCACCGTCTCGCCGATCGCCTGCTCCTCGTCCCGCGCGGCGACGAGGATCGTCAGAGGCTCAGTCACGCACAGGCGGGGGCGGCGGGGCGATCGGCACCGGCGGCAAGTAGCCGTCCTCGGCGTTGACGCCGAAGTTTCCCCGGCTTTCCCCGCCGAGCAGCAGTGCGAGCGCCAGCCGCCCGACCGGCTCGTCGACGTTGTTGACGGTGGAGAAGCCCGCGTCCTCGAAGACCTGCAGGTCGGTGGCGTCGTCGGTCCGCTCCACGGCCACGGCGGGTACGCCGGCCGAGGCCAACCCGTTGTAGAGGCCGGAGAGAAAGCGGGCGGTCTCACCGGATTGGGGCTGTGTCGACCGAACGACCACGACGCCGTCGGCCTCGCGCACGCTGCTGCCGCTCTGCTGCTCGACGATCAGGTCCGAGAGCGCGTCCCAGAGCGGAGTCGTGCCCCCGACGACGAGCTCCTCTCCGAGGATCTGTCCGAGATCATCCATGTGATCGGGGCCTCGGAGTCGGACCGCGCCGGTATCGGGTGGGAGAGCAGCCTCCACCTCCTCGACGTCCAGCGGGACCTTGATCGCGCGCAGGCGCAGTCGACGCGCCGACGCGCGTTGGAGCGCCTCTTCCACGTTGGCCCGCGTCTTGCGATCGACCGAGCCGACGAAGACCAGCGCGATGTTCCGGTCGATGAGCCGATCCGCCATCACCGCGGGATAGGTCTCGTCGACGAACGTCTCGTCTGCCTCGCGCTCGCGCACCCGGGCGCGCGCCTCGTCGAGCTGGCCTCGAAGGTGATCGATCTCGGCGTTCAACTGACGGCGCTCGCCCTCGGAGATCAGTCCGCGCCCGGAGATGCCGACGCCGACGAGGATCCCGATGATCAGGGCGAGGAACACGGCCGCGAGCGACGCGACGTGGTAGCGAAGGTCGAACACCGCGCCGAAATCTAGAGGCGGACGCTAGGCATCCGCGGAAGCGGCGTACTGGCAGAGGTCGTGCAAGCGCGCCAGAGCCTCCTTCGGCAGAGAGCGACGCCGCCCGAACAGCCACCGGCCGTCGACGACGAGCGTCGCGAGCGTTCGGTCGGCGCCGCGCGCCTGGAGCCGGATGTCCACGTCGACGCGTTCGCCCGCCAGGTGCCAGGCGAGGTGATCCGGCGGCTCGACGACGCGCACGAGCAACGTCTCGGAGGAGCCGGGCCGACGCGTAAGCGTCGGCCGGTCGCTGCGCTGGATCTCCCACCGCGCGCCCGCAGCAAGGCCACGGCGGTCGGGACGGACGGCGGCAATTCCGGGCCACCAGTCGGAGAGGTGCAACGGCTCGGCCAGGAACGCCCAGACCTGGTCGCGGCTTGCCAGCAGCTCCCGCTCCGCCGTGAGCTTCGGCACGACCGTCCTAGCCGATGCCGAGCAACTCGCGCAAGCGCAGCCCCAGCAGCTGGAGGAGGTGGCGAAGTGCGGGCGAGGCGAGGATCGCAACGACGACGGCGCCGAGGCCTGCCACAGCGAGCACCACGAACCAACCCAACCCGACGCGGCGGCTGATCAGCCGGGAGACGCCCTTCGCGTCGACGAGAATCTCGCCGACCTTCAGGCGCGTGACGAAGGTCGACGACATGCCGCCGCGGTTTCGCTCGAGGAACTCGATCAGGTTGAGGTGCGTCCCGACCGCGACGATCAGCTCAGCGCCCTTCTCGTACGCGAGCAAGAGCGCGATGTCCTCGCTGATGCCCGGCACGACGACGCGCTGGAAGGGCAGACCCAGGCGCTCGAGCCGTTCGGCGCCAGGGGCGGAGCCGTCGCCGTACGCGTGGACGAGCAACTCCGCGCCCGACCGCAGTGCCCGGTCGGAGACCGAATCCATGTCGCCGACGATCACGTCGGGTCGGTGTCCAGCCTCGATTAGCGCGTCGGCGCCGCCGTCGACCGCGATCAGTACCGGCCTGAAGTCGCGGACGTAGGAGCCGACCATGCGCAGGTCTCGCTTGTGACCAGGGCCGCGGGCAACGACAAGCGCATGCCGGTCGCGGAATCGCGTCTCCAGTGGAGGGAACTCGATGCCTTCCGCGAGCAGACGGCCCTCCTCGCGCAAGTAGCGCATCGTGTTGTCGGCGAACTCCTCCAGCGCCTGCGTGACACGGCCGCGCTGCTCTGCCAGTGCTGCGGCCAGGTCGGCGGCATCGAGTACCTGTCCGGTCGTGATGCAGGTCCCGTTCGAGAAGACGCTCGCGCCGCGAATGGTGAGGAGGTCCCCCTCGGAGACGCGCTCGAACAGGTCGGCGCCCGGCGCGTCGATCAGGCGCACCCCGCCGCGCACCAGTGTGAGCGGCCCCGGGTTCGGAAAGCGTCCCGTCTGCGACGTTGCAACGTTGACGACGACGCGGATGCCGGATTCGACCAGCTCTTCCGCCGAGACGCGGTCGAGATCGGTGTGATCGATGATCGCGACGTCGTCCGGCGACAGCCGCTTGACAAGGTGCTTCGTCCGCCGATCGAGACGGGCGTTTCCCGTGAACTCGACGAAGCTCACGGCTCTGCCTTGCGGATAGACCCGTGACTAGGTATCCAGCCCATTTCCAAACGGAGAAGAGCGGTCGCTCTCCACATTCTCCTAGCCATTCTCGCGCGGCGCGAGAATGGCGAATTCCTCGCCGCCGAGCATCCGCTGGAGCTCGTCGCGCCTCTCGTCGTCTTCGAGGTGCTCGATTCGAGTGTGAGTGGGATCCCCAGGCACTTTGTCGACGCGGAAGTGCCGTGCGGCGACGGTCGCGATCTGAGGCAGGTGCGTGATCGTGATCACCTGGGCGCGCTGGGACAACCGTTGCAAGGTCTCCCCGACCGCGTGCGCCGTCTCCCCGCCGATGCCGGCGTCGATCTCGTCGAAGACCATCGTCTCGCCGCCGCCGACGGCTGCAATCGCCAGCGCGATGCGGGAGAGCTCGCCGCCCGAAGCAGTCTCGGCCACGGGCGCGAAGGGCAGGCCGCGGTTCGGCCGGATCAGGAACGCGACCTCGTCCGCGCCCGTTTGGCCCAGCTCACGTTCGCGTAGCTCGGCGAGGAACTCGCCCTCCCCCATTCCGATGCCTGCGAGCTCGGCGGAGACGGCGTCGGCGAATGGCTGCCCCGCGTCGCGCCGAGCCGTACGAAGCTGGTCCGACAAGGCGTGGACCCGCGCTTCTGCCGCAGCAAGCGCGTCCCGAGCCGAGGCGACGGGGTCGACTCCTTCCTCGATCGCCGCCAGCTCGTCGGCCGCCTCGGCCGCGCGTGCCAGCAACTCCTCGTAGGACGCACAACGGAAGCGCCGCTTCGCCTCGGCGATCCGGTCGAGCTCGCCCTCGAGCTGCTGGAGGCGGCCCGGCTCGGCCTCGAGGGAGTCGAGGAAGGCTCGCAGCTCGCTCGCGGTCTCGCGCAGCCGGAGCTCCGCGTCCCGAAGCTCAGCGCCGGCGCGTTCGAGCTCGGGTGCCAAGCGCTCGAGGGGCGCGACCGCGCCTTCCGCGACCGCGACCAGACCCGTCGCACCCTCACCCTCCTCGGGCACCAGCGCGTCGGCCGCGGCCGCAGCCCCCGCAGCGAGCTCGGTGACGTGCCGCAGCCGTTCGCGCTCCGCGCGCAGCACCTCCTCGGTCTCGCGCTCGAACCCTTGGGTGTCCTCCACGAGCGCGCGCAGCTCGGCGAGCCGAGCTTCGGCGGCGGCCGCCCCTTCGACCAGCTCGTCATGCCGCCTCCGGGCCGCCTGCAGGTCACGCCAGGCCAGCCGAAGCTCGCGCCTGCGCCGAAGCTGGTCGTCGCCGACGAACGCATCGAGCACGCTGAGCTGATAGGCAGGCCGCGCGAGCCGGCGCTGCTCGAACTGCCCAGACATCGCGACGAGCCGCTCGCCAACTGTCGCCAGGTCCTCGCGAGCGGCGGCGCGGCCCCACGCGTACGCACGCGTGCGGCCGTCCGCGAAGATCCGGCGAGCGATCACGAGGCCCTCCTCGTCCTCCGGCCGCAGCTCCGCGAGCGAGCCCAGTCCTTCCTCCTCCAGCAGCGATTCGGGCAGATCGAGCTCGGCCTCGACGTAGGCCTCCTCGGCGCCGGAGCCGATCGCGGCCGCATCGCCCTTCGCGCCGAGCAGCAGGCCGATCGCCTGGGCCAGAATCGTCTTGCCGGCGCCGGTCTCGCCGGTGATCGCGTTGAGGCCGGGCGAGAAGTCGAGCTCCGCCGCCCGGATCAGCACGAGATTTTCGATCCGCAGCCTACGAAGCAAAGGTCTCGCGGTAGCGGCTGAAGAACGTCTTCTCGGGGAGTGAGGCGAGCAGCGTGCGCTCGTCGCTCATGCGAATCGTCACCTCCGCCTGCGTGCCGAGCTCCCCGAGCGAGTGGCCGTCGACCAGCACCGCGACCGTGACGTCAGGCGTCAGGTTGCGCACGACGAGGTCGCTGGTCGGAGGCACGACGAGAGGACGCGCGTGGAGCGAGTGAGGCGCGACGAATGTGATTGCCATCGCATCGAGCCCCCAGACGAGCACCGGTCCGCCGTTCGAGAGGTTGTACGCGGTCGAGCCCGGCGGGGTGCATGCGATCACACCGTCGCAGGCGAGCGTGCCGAGGTCCTCGCCGCCGACCGACCACTGGAGCTCGACCATCCGGCCGAGCTGTGAGCTGCCGACCACGACGTCGTTGACCGCGAGGCGGCGCTCACCCTCGATGTCGGCTTCGAGCGTCGGAAGCTCCAGGACGTCGTACTCACCCGCCAGCACTCGGCGGAGGCCGTCCTCGAGCTCCTCTGCCGGCATCGACGCCAGGAAGCCGACGCGCCCGAAGTTGACTCCGATCACAGGGACGTGCGTGCCCAGGTAGCGCTGCAGCGCGCGCAGCATCGTTCCGTCGCCTCCGAGCACGACTGCGAGATCGGGATCGTCGGCTCGGTCGTCGAGGATCTCTACCCCGAGCTCGGAGGCGATGCGCTCGAGCCGGGCCCGCGCGTCCCCGATCGTCTCGGGCTTGCCGTGTGTGACGACGGCCACGCGCCGGACGGGCTCAGCCGACGGCGGCTTTGATCCAGGCATCGAGGTCGTCGTCGATCGTCGGATGGTCACTGTGGGCGAGATGGAGAAAGAACTCGCGGTTGCCCTTCGGGCCGGGAAGTCCTGAGTCTACGACCCCCCGCGTGGACGCTCCCCATTCGATGGCGGCCTCCGCGACCTCGCGCAGCACGCGCCTCTGCACGTCGGGATCCCGGACGACGCCTTTGCGCGCCTCGCCGCGCTCTGATTCGAATTGCGGCTTGACCAGGACGACCGCCTCCCAGCCCGGCGAGGCG
>JBKOXM010000093.1:0-11771 GCA_046724925.1 Actinomycetota bacterium
GTGCCTGTCAACTACGTGAACGCTCCGCTGGTCGCCGCCGAACGTGGGATCGAGGTGAACGAGGAGCGACGCCGCTCATCTCGCGAATTCACGAACCTGGTTCGCGTTCGCATCCGGTCGAACGGCGCCGAGCACGGGGTCGCCGGAACGACGATCGGAAACGAGCACCGCCTGTGGCTGGTGAGTGCGCTCGGCTTCGAGCTCGAGATGGAGCTCGCCGAGCTGATGGTCTTCTTCCGCTACGACGACGTTCCGGGCGTGATCGGGAAGGTCGGGACGCTCTTCGGCGAGGCGGGTGTGAACATCGCCAACATGGCCGTGTCCCGCACGCGGCGAGGCGGGAAGGCGTTGATGGCGCTCTCGATCGACAATCCCGCCCCGGCGGATCTCGTCGAGAGGTTTCGCAGCGAGGGGTTCGATCACGTGCGATTCGTCTCCCTAGCTTCATGAGTTGCCCTGGCCCCATGAGTGCGCACGGCTCGTCGACCCGATCCTGTGCCGTCGTCGAAGATGCGTCTTCGCGGCGCGAGCGGGGTTCGGCTCGCTGCCGTTCCGCATAGTGGAAGGACGTCTGTCTCACTGGGATGACCCTTGGGCGGGTGGAGCCGCGTGGGTGCTCGGCCAGTTTGCGCTACTGCTCGCCGTTCTCCTCGCCGGCTTCTGGTTCGACGGCTGGCCGGTCGAGTCGAATCTCGCGCTCACACTCCTCGGAGGGGCGGTCGGAGTCGTCGGGCTCGGCCTCTTCGTCGCGGCGATCCTCGCGCACGGCGGTGCGGTCACGCCGCTGCCACGGCCGCGCGAGCCCGTCAGGCTCGTCGAATCCGGCGCCTATCGCTTTGTGCGACATCCGATCTACGGCGGTGTGATCCTGCTGGCGGCCGGCTTCGCGCTCTGGCGAGCCAGCCTCGTAGCGTTGCTCTTCGTCGTCGGGCTCGGGCTTCTCTTTCACCGGAAAGCCCGCCTCGAGGAAGACTGGTTGATCCGACTGGCGCCGGAATACGAGGACTACCGCCGCAGGGTGCGGCGAGAATTCGTCCCCTTCGTTTTCTGACCCCAGCCATCCGATGACCTCCGATTCGACCGCAGCGTGGCCCGCGGCCGTGCAGCGGGTCGCCGAGTTTCTGCGCCAGGCCAACGCGGAAGCGCGGCTGGAGGAATTCGAGGCGGCGACGCCGACGGCGCAGGATGCCGCCCGTGCCGTCGGCTGCACGCTGGCTCAGATCGTGAAGTCGCTCGTCTTCGACTGCGACGGCCGGCCGGTCGTCGCGATGATTCCCGGCGATCGGCGCGCAGACGCGAAGAAGATCGCGGCCGCCGCCGGGGCGCGGTACGCCCGGATCGCCGGCGAGGAGGAGGTGCGCGACGCAACCGGCTTCGAGCCGGGTGCGGTCGCGCCGTTTCCGTTGCCCAAGGTCGAACGCGTGTTCATGGACGGGACGCTGCTGGCCCATCCCATCCTGTGGATCGGCGCCGGGTCGACGCACCACCTCGCCGCGCTGGCCCCGACCGAGCTGGCCCGCCTCGCTCGCGCGGAGCGGATCGACGCCGTCGAAGCGCCAAGCTAGGCCAGTAGGGGCCTCGAGTAAGATCTGAGGGACGGCGAGGCGCCTACCAAAGGAGCGGCATGCGCGAGACCGAGAAGATCTGGATGAACGGCAAGTTCATCGACTGGGCCGACGCGAAGGTGCACGTCGGAACACATGGGCTGCACTACGGCTCTGGGGTCTTCGAGGGAATCCGCTGTTACGAGACCACCGACGGCCCGGCCGTCTTCCGCCTCAAGGACCATCTCCTGCGCCTGCACAACTCGGCGCGCCTGCTCTCGATGGAGCTCCCGTACACGGTCGAGGAGCTGCGCGATGTCTCGATGGAGCTGATCGGCATCAACGGGCTCCCGGAGTGCTACATCCGCCCGATCGCCTTCTACGGCTACGGCGAACTCGGCGTGGCTGCGGGAGAGAACCCGGTCGACGTCGTGATCATGAGTTGGCCGTGGGGGGCCTACCTCGGTGAGGAAGGCCTGAAGAACGGGATTCGGGTCAAGATCTCGAGCTGGCAGCGAATCGGGCCGAACGTGATTCCGCACGTATCGAAGGCGACCGGCGTCTACCTCAACTCGATGCTCGCTGTCACCGAGGCGAACCGCGCCGGCTACGACGAGGCGATCCTGCTCACGGCTGAGGGCTACGTCGCGGACGGCTCCGGGGAGAACGTCTTCGCAGTCAAGAACGGAGTCCTGCACACGCCGTCGCTGTCGACGTCGATCCTGCCAGGCATCACCCGCGACACGATCATTCAAATGGCGCAGGACATTGGCTACCGGGTCGAGGAGACGAACCTGATTCGCTCCGATCTCTACCTCGCCGACGAGCTCTTCATGACCGGCACGGCCGCCGAGGTCACGCCGATTCGCTCGATCGACGACGTCGAGATCGGCGTCGGACCGATCACCCTCGAGATCCAAAAGGCGTACCTGGACACGGTCCGCGGCCGCAGCGAGCGGTGGGCGCACTGGCTCGACTACGCGACCTCGACGCAGGCGCCGGCCGAGGAGCAGCCCTCGTCCGTCGCGTGACGGACGCGGTCTCTTCGCCGAAGCCCGCGCCTTCACCGTCGGAGCCGATCCCCCGGATCCCGCTCTCGCGGCCGTACCTCGACGCCGCGGAGGAGGAGGCTGTGCTCGAGGTGCTCCGCTCGGGCCGGCTTTCGCTCGGCCCTGCGATCGACCGGTTCGAGGAGCTCTTTGCCGAGCGAGTCGGAGCGCCGTACGCAGCCGCCGTCACGAATGGAACGGCAGGCCTGCATCTCTTGGCCCACATCGCGGGCTTCGGTGTCGGCGACGAGGTCGTTACGTCGCCCTTGTCATTCGTCGCGACGGCGAACTGCTTCATCTACGAGGGCGCCACTCCCGTCTTCGCCGACGTCGACCCTCGCACCTTCAACCTCGATCCAGCCGCCGTCGAGTCAGCGATCGGCTCGCGGACGAAAGCGGTCGTCGCGGTCGACATGTTCGGTTATCCGTCCGAGCTCGACGAGCTTCGGGCGTTGTGCGAAAAGCACGGTCTGACGCTGATCGACGATTCCTGCGAAGCGCTCGGCGCCGAGTACAAGGGCGCGCCGGTCGGGTCGCACGGCGTTGCCTGCGTCTTTGGCTTCTATCCGAACAAGCAGCTGACGACAGGCGAGGGAGGCATGGTCACGACGCACTCGGAGGACGAGTGGCAGCTTCTGAAGAGCCTTCGCAACCACGGCCGTTCGTACGAGTCACGCTGGTTCCATCACGTTCGGCTCGGTTTCAATTACCGGCTCACAGACGTCCAGGCAGCACTCGGAATCGCGCAGCTGGAGAAGCTCGACCGGATGCTGACGATGCGGGCCGAGGCAGCCGGGCGGTACACGGCGTTGCTCGAGCAGGTCGACGGCGTCGAGCCCCCGCCGCCCGACGACGACGAACACCGTCGTTCGTGGTTCGTCTACGTGGTCACGCTCGACGAGGGCGTGGAGCGCGACGCCGTGATGGCGCGGCTCGCCTCGGAGGGAATCGAGTCGGCGCACTACGTCCCGTGTGTCCACCTCCAGCCCTATATGCGCGAGCGCTATGGATTCGGCGAAGGGATGTGCCCGGTCGCCGAGGATGTGAGCAGCCGCAGCCTCGCCCTGCCGTTCTTCCCGCAGCTGACGGCCGCCGATCAGGAGCGCGTCGTGGAGTCGCTGCGGGCCGCGATCAGCTGAAGCCCCAGCCAGGGGCCGCCGGCTTCCGGCCGTCCTCCATGTGCCAGTAGTCGCGCTGCTCGCGAACGAGGCCGTTGTCGTCGAAACGGATCAGCGAAGCTCCGGCGAGCGTCTGCTCCTTGCCGCGATATGTGATCACCGCTCGCCATTCGACGACCGCGCGGTGGCCTTCGGTTACCGGGTCGGCAAACTCCGGATCTGCCGCATCTTCCTCGCTGAAGGCCCACTCGACGTACTCGCGAACACCCTCGGGGCCGTACTTCGGCTCGCGGAAGGGGGCCGATACGAAGACCGCGTCGTCGGCATAGAGGGCGAGGATGGGCGCGACGTCGTGTCCCAGCCAGCCCCTTCGCCAACCGTCGGCCCAAGCGCGCGCAGCCGATTCGGTATCCACGCGGGCGATCGTAACGGCGATAATCGAAGGTATGAATGACGGCGGGCGGATGGTCTTCCTCGGCTTCGGCAAGTACGCGCGCGCCGACAAGATCTACGCGCTCGAGCCGCTGCGGGGCGACGAGCGTGGGGGAGGACGCCGCACGCGCGTCTGGATCGAGGGCGTGCCCGATCCGATCATCGCCGGCCGCACTGAGCGCACGATCCTGCACGAGATGGGCCAGGACGCCGCCGTCCGCTCGCAACTGATCGACGAGGCACTCGACCTCGCGGAGCGGCTGTCGACTGCCGCAGAAGCGGGACGCGTCGACCTCCCGGATCTCGGCCGCCGCGCACGTCACCTGCTCGAGCGCACGGCCAAGCCGGCCGAGGACCAACTCTTCTAACCGCCAAGGTTCCGGTGCCTTGCCGGCGGACTTTCGGCGGGTTACACCGCTGGCCGATTCGCGCTGTTGAAGGACGTGGTTAGGGTCCACCGACGTGGCGGACGAGCGTTCTGCCGGGTCCGAGGACCTCGCCGCCGAGGCCGAGCGGCCGGGCGGCCTCGCGTTCCTACGGCGCCTGGCCGTCGACCTCACTCCCCTCCGTGTCTCCAAGCCTTACCGCCGTCTCTGGCTCGGGACCGGCGTGTCGGCGATCGGCAGCCAGATCACGACGGTGGCGATCCCCTTCCAGCTGTACGAGCTGACGCACTCGACGCTGCTCGTCGGCCTGCTGGCGATCGCGGCGGTCGTCCCACTTCTGACCGTTCCGCTGTACGCCGGTGCGGTCGCCGACGCTGTCGACAGGAGGCGCGTGCTCCTGCTCTCCGACATCGCCCTGGTCCTCGTCTCGGCCGGCCTGCTCGTGAACGCGGTGCTGCCGAACCCGCGCGTCTGGTTCTTGTTCGTCGCGGAGGCGCTCAGCACGGCCGCCTACGGATTCCAGCGTCCGGCGCGAGACTCGCTTATGCCCCGGCTGGTCGGCCCGGAGCACCTGACCGCTGCCCTCGCTGTCGACGACGTTTTCTTCAGCCTTGCCCGGGTCGCGGGCCCCGCGTCGGGTGGTCTCCTGATCGCGGCCATTGGTCTCGCCGGCGCGTATGCAGTCGACATCGCGAGCTTCGCGTTCTCGCTCGTGGCGATCTGGCTGTTGCCGGCACTGCCGCCTGCTCCGGAGGCCATGCGTGCGAGCTTTCGCGCGATCGTCGACGGGTTTCGCTACGTCCGTGCAAGACCGGCGCTTCTCGGAACGTTCCTGGTCGATTCGAACGCCATGTTCTTCGGGATGCCGGCTGCGCTCTTCCCAGCCTTCGCTGAGGAGCTTGGCGGCGGCGCGGGCACCGTCGGCTTCCTCTATGCCGCCCCTTACGCGGGGGCCCTCGCCGCATCCGTACTCTCGGGTTGGCTCCCGCACGTCAGGCGGCAGGGGCTCGGCGTCTACCTGGCGGTTGCAGTTTGGGGAATCGCGATCGCGCTGTTCGGGTTGGCGAACACAGTCTGGTTCGCGCTTCTGATGCTCGCACTGGCCGGCGCGGCGGACTACGTCAGCGCCGTCCTTCGTTCGACCATCCTCCTCATCACGACTCCCGACCATCTACGTGGACGAATCTCTGGAATCGAGCTGACGCAGGTGGCGAGCACGCCCGCGCTCGGCAACCTCGAGGCCGGGGTGGTGGCATCGCTGACGAGCGTGCGGTTCTCGATCGTCTCCGGTGGCTTCGCTTGCGTTGCCGGTGCGCTCCTGATCGCCCTGGCGTTCCCCGCACTTCGGCGGTACGACGCGCGGCATCCACATGCCTGACCGGCTCGGACGCGACTTTTTCGGTCGAAGCGTCCACGAGGTCGCACCTGAGTTGATCGGGGCGACGCTACTGGTCGACGGCGTGGGAGGCGCGATCGTCGAAGCGGAAGCCTACGACCACGAAGACCCGGCGGCCCACGGCTACCATGGCCGCACCGAGCGCAACGCGTCGATGTTCGGGCCTCCGGGCCACGCGTACGTCTACCGGTCCTATGGCATCCACTGGTGCCTGAATTTCGTTTGCGAGGGAGAGGGCGTCGCGGCTGCGGTGCTCATTCGTGCGCTCGAGCCGACCGAGGATGTCGAGAGGATGCGGAAGCGCCGCGGAGTGGACGACCCGCGCGCGCTCTGCTCGGGGCCTGGAAAGCTCTGTGAGGCGCTGGGCATTTCCCGCGAGCACGACGGGCTGCCGCTCGATCGACCGCCTTTCGTGGTTTATGTGCGCGCCCGCGAGCCCGAGCTCGTCGTGGGTCCGCGGGTCGGAATCAGCCGCGCCGCCGAGCTTCCGTGGCGCTACGGCAGCGCCGGTTCGAGGTTTCTGAGCCGCGCATTCCCGGCCTCGCGCTCCGTCTGAGCCCGGACGGAATCCGGTGAACTGCGCGGGACGTCTTCGGCAGCTAGCCGCGCGAGACGACGAGGCGAACAGTCAGGCCGGGTTTCGCGGCCACTCCTCCGCGCGGAAACTGTCCAACCACCCTTCCAGGCCGGCCGTCCCCGAAGCCGACGATGAGTGGCTTCACTCCGGCCTTGCGCAAGCGATCACGCGCCTGCCGTAGCGTCAGGCCGACCACGTCGGGTACGACCCCGTTCAGCGGTTTCGCGACGACGAGCTTCACCTCGTCGTAGGACGAAAGCCTCCCCCGTGCCGGATACTGCTGGAGCACGACGCTCACGCGTTGCAGGGGACGTGCGGGCTTGTAGATCCGGACCGGCGTGAGCGGTTGAAGCGCGAGACGCCGCTCAGCGGCCGCCAGCGTCTGGCCGACGACGCGCGGAACGTCGACCTCGTTCGGCTTGCACCTCGCCGTCCTGGTCGGACCCTTGCCCGTGAAATACGCGATCGACCGCGCCCGCCGACAGAGCCCGTTGTCGAGCATCAGCCGCCCGTCGCGCCACACGACACGCTTCGAGTCGGCATACAGCCCGGGCGGCGGCGGGAAGTACCGCGGCTCCTCCTTCAAGTAGTCGAGCGCGCGCTGCATGAACGTCCGCCAGATCAGCGCCGGGTACGTGCCACCCGCGACTGCGTCACCGTCGTATTGGGTCAGCATCGGAACCAATCGGTTCGGATACCCGACCCAGACAGCCGACACGAGCTGCGGCGTGTAGCCGACGAACCAGGCATCGCCGTAGTTCTCGGTCGTCCCGGTCTTTCCGGCGACGGGGCGATCCGGAAGCGCCGCGCGCTTCCCCGTGCCGCGTGAGACGACCTCCTGGAGAAGAGTGTTGACCACAGCGGAGGTGCGCTTGCTGAGCACGCGGTGCGGCTCGAGCTCGTTGTCCTCGGCGTCCGCGGCCGGGCCCAGCTCGATCGAGTCGATCGTGCGCGGCTGGTTGCTCAGGATCGAGCTATCGATCCTGTAGCCGCCGTTGGCGAAGGCGGAGAACGCACGGGCCATCTCGAGCGGGTTGACGGCCTCCGCGCCGAGCCCGATCGCGAAATAGGAGTTGAGCGGGCTGCGGATACCGAGCCGGTGGGCTGTCTTCACGATCGCGCGCGGGCCCACGAGCTGCGTCACCTGCGCATAGACGGCGTTGTCCGAATGAACCGTGCCCTCCTCGAGCGTGGCCGCCCCGAGGTAGGCGTCGTCGTAGTTGTGGACGTACCAAAGCTTGTCCCCGAGCGAGATCGTGAGCGGGCGTGAGACGAAACCCGAAGACGGGGCGATCCCCTGCTCGAGCGCGGTCGCGAGCACGAACGGCTTGAAGGACGAGCCGGGCTGTCTTCGGCTCTGCGCCGCCAGATTGAACTGGCTCTTGCGGTAGTTGCCTCCGACCATCGCGACCACGCCGCCGTTCCGCGGGTCGATTGCGACCAGCGCCGCGGTCGGCCCGGCTGGATCGTCCAGCCACTTGGAGATCGCATCGCTCGCGATCCGCTGCACGCCGGGGTCGATCGTCGTCGTCACGCGCAGCCCGTCGCCGAACACGCGCTGTGCTCCGTACCGCTCGATCAGCTGTTGCTTGACGTAATTGCCGAAGTACGGCGCCGGCCCCTGTGTGCCGGGGAGCCGCACGTCCGCCGGGTCGGGCAGCGCCGCATCACGCGCCGCGGTCTCGTCGGCCGGCGCGATCAGGCCCTGCTCGCGCATCGTTCGGAGGACGAAGGCTCGGCGCTGTTTCGCGACGGTCGGATGGGACACCGGGTCGTACCGCGAGGGGTCGGCGGGAATCCCGGCCAGGAGGGCCGCCTCCGGCAATGTCAGATATTGCGCGCCGTGCTTGAAGTAGGCCAGCGACGCCTGCTGGACGCCGTAGGCACCGTTGCCGAAGTAAATCGTGTTGAGGTAGGCGGTCAGGATCCTCTGCTTCGACCAGCGCTTCTCGAGCTGCCACGCGAGGGCGGCTTCGGAGACCTTCAATCCGATCGATCTCTCCCGGTGCTTGTAGACGTTCTTCACGAACTGCTGGGTGATCGTCGAACCGCCCTCGACCACCGCCTTCTGCCGGATGTCGGCCCAGGCCGCGCGCGCGATTCCGCGCAGATCGACGCCACGGTGCTCGAGAAACCGGCGGTCCTCGACGGCGATGATCGCGCGCTTCATGTCGGGCGCGATCTCGTTCGGCTGAAGCAGCGTGCGGCTCTCGCGGCCACGGAGCACGGACAGGACCGTCTCGCCGTCGTTCGCGTAGATGTAGCCGTCCACCTCGAGCTGCTGCTGATAGGCCGGATTGAGCTTCGGGATCTCGCCGGCGATCGCCGTCACGAGCCCGAAGGTGAACGACATCGAGCACAGGAGCCAGAGGACGAGGAGTAGGAGCGCGAGCCGGAACTTGCGGATCCGCCGCGCGGGAATAGGCGCGGGCTCGGGACGGGAACTGCGAGCCACGAGCGCGAGATTGTATGGCACCGCTCGTTGCGGCCGTGTGCGATCGCGGGGTCAGGTTCCCGTCATGCCTGGGACGATGTGATGCCGGCTGTCAAGGTTTGAACCTGACGCCGCACCGCGGCTACCGGCGGCCGGACTGGTACTAGGCGGTCGCGGTGAAGAGCGGCTTCCCGGTGGGTCGGTCGACGCCGCCGTCTCGTTCCAGCGTGACCGCGACGACAGCCCCTCTCGGAACGCGCCGGCTGAGCAGTACGGCCTCGCGTCCGCGGTCCGCGTCGAACAGGCCTGCGCGCTTCGGGATGTCGCTCTGGATCACCCAGATCTCGTAGGTCTTCTTCGACGGCGCAGGGGCCATGTCTCGCACGACAAGCGCGGCGCGACCGTCGCTTCCGACGACGACTCGGCCCGCGGCGTTCTCCAGCTTGACGTCGCGGGACGCCGGATCTGCGAGCAATTCGGCCAGTGCAGCTCGGCGATCGCGCTCACGGTCGAGCGAACGCGCGAGCGACGTCGCCCACAGACCGAGCCCGATCGCGAGACAGGCCGCTGCGGCCGCGAGCCCGATCGCGAGCTGAAACGGCCGCCTCGAGCGGAGGGGCACCACGCTCGCGCCATTCCGAGCCTCGAGAAGGATCCGCTCACGCAGCTCCGGCGGCGGTTGAGGCGAGACCACGCCGAACGCGAGGGCGCCGGTGGCCTCGCGAAAGCCCGCCAGCTCCTCGCGGCAGCGCTCGCACCCGCTCAGGTGGCGCTCGTACTCACGGCGCTCGTCCTCGTCGAGCGCGTCGAGCGCATATGCGGCCGTCAGGTCGTGGACGGACTCCATCGCTCTCCTTCGAGTTCGGGCTCGGCCAGCAACTCACGTAGGCGCGCGAGCCCGCCGAACATCCGGCTTTTGATCGTACCCAGAGGCTGGCCGAGCCGTTCCGCCAGCTCCGATTGCGTAAAGCCACCGTAGTACGCGAGCTCGAGCGCCTCGCGCTGCTGGTCCGGCAGCTGCCGAAGCGCGGCCTGCACACGCTCTCGCTCGAGCTTCAGCCAAGCCGTCTCGTCGCTGGCTGCACCTGTTTCCACGCGCGCCTCGTCGAGTGATTCGGTCCGGCGGCGGTCCTCTCGCCGGACGACGTCGACCGCGCGGCGGTGAACGAACGTGAGAATCCACGTGCTGGCCTTCGCGCGCTCGGGCACGAAGCGGGCCGCCGAACGCCACACGGTGAGAAACGCATCCTGGACGGCGTCCTCTGCGAGCGCTCGGTCGCGGACGATTCTCAGAGCGAGACCGTAGGCCGGGCGGCCAAAACGGTCGTAGAGCTCCGCGAGCGCGGTCTCCTCGCCCCGAGCCATCAACGCGACGAGTGCCTCGTCCGAGAGGTGCGCAAGATCTCGGCCCATCCGGCTCATATTCGCTCTTGCACGGCTTTCGGTTCGGGCGTGAACCGATTCTCATGCGCCGACGAATGAGGCGCGTTCGAGACGGTGGCCACGCACGCGACCGGCCGCCGGGAAAGGGAGACCATGAAAGGGTTCACGTTTCTTCTGCTCGCGGCCGCCGCGGCTGTCGGACTGGTACTCGCCGCCGCAGTCCGGGGCCCGAGCCCGGAGGCCGTCAGCGCCTCAAGCCACCGTGAGGCGCCGGCGATCTCCGAGGATCCGACGGCAGACAACACGGATCTGTACGCGTTCCGCAGTCCGGACAGGCCCGACACGATCACGATCATCTCGAACGTGATCCCGGGCGAGGACCCGGCGGCGGGCCCGAACTGGTACCGGTTCTCGCCAAACGCGCGGTACAACATCTACATCGACCGGGACGGCGACGCCCGCGAGGACGTCACGTACCGCTTCCGGTTCGACAATCGCGCGGGCCAGTTCTTCCTCGGCAACACGATTCAGGACTACTCGGTGACCCGCGTGACGGGGAACACCTCGACGGTGGTCGCGCGGGGCGCAACTCCGCCGAACAACATCGGCCCGAAGACGACGCCGAACTACCGCCAGCTGGCAGCCAGCGCCGTCATCCCGATGGAGGGAGGCGGGCTCGTGTTCGCCGGCCAGCGTGAAGACGCGTTCTTCGGCGACATCGGCGGCGTGTTCGACCTGCTCAACTTCCGGCGCGGCACGGGCAGCACCGGAGGCGGCAAGGACTTCTTCGCCGGCTACGCGGTACACGCGCTCGCGCTCCAGATCCCGATCTCGCAGCTCGACGACGCGGATCACACGATCGGGGTCTGGACCGGCGTCGACCGGCCCGTCGTGCGGGTGACCAAGGTCACGCGAAAGGTGAAGGGCAAGCGCGTCGCGCGCACGGTCGTCGAGCGACCGTTCGTGCAGGTGTCGCGGTTGGGCAATCCGCTGATCAACGAGGTCGTAATCCCGACCGAGCGCAAGGACGGGTGGAACCGCGGCGAGCCGCGAGCTGACGCGCAGTACCGACAGCTCTACCGGCAGCCGATCCTCGCAGCCGTCATCAACGCGCTCTACCCGGGTGTCGTCAACGCACCCGAGAACGACCGCGACGATCTCGAGGCCGTTCTCCTCACCGGCGTCCCGGGCCTCAACTTCACCGGCAACACCGCGGCGGACATGCTCCGGCTGAACATGTCGATTCCGCCTGCGTCGAGCCCGAGCCGGCTCGGCGTGTTCGGCGGCGACAACGCCGGCTGGCCCAACGGCCGGCGCCTCGCAGACGACGTGATCGACATCGCCGTTCAGGCGGTGGCAGGGAAGCTGAAGGGCAATGCGGTCGCCGACGCGCTCGGCGACGGTGTGGACGCCAACGACGTTCCGCATCTGGCCTTCTTCCCTGTCTCTTAT
>JBKOXM010000130.1:0-3317 GCA_046724925.1 Actinomycetota bacterium
AACCCGCACGCCCCCTAGGGGACACCTGATTTTAAGTCGCCCGGCCGCTTTCGGCCTGTCTCGGCGAGTCTGGACTTTCCCTGCTTGCCCAACGTACTTGTCCCTCTTGTCGTCAATGACCTCTCGTCCGGTCTCGGCGGATCTCGCTGCCACTCTTGATGCCACCCTTGCGGCTGAGGACGCCCCTGAGCAGCGCTGAGCCGTCTTGACGCTGCAGGCCGCCGCTAGTCAGAGGGCCACAGATGGTCCCGCGCCGCCGCCACCGCCGCCTCAGCGGAAAGCTTCGCTGAGGATCGCTGGTACAAGAAGGGGTTTTCGGAGCCGCTGCCCTAAAGTCGGCCCATGCCGACCTGTCCGAGCTGCGGCACCGACAACCCCGAAGGCTTTCGCTTCTGCGGCCGGTGCCGGAGCCCCCTCATGGAAGCCGCACCTGAGCGGCGCAAGACGGTCACGGTCCTCTTCTGCGACGTGAGCGGCTCTACGGCGCTCGGCGAGCGGCTCGAGACGGAGGCCGTGCGCGAGGTGATGCTTCGGTACTTCGACGAGATGCGGGTGGTGATCGAGCGCCACTCGGGCACCGTGGAGAAGTTCATCGGCGACGCGGTCATGGCCGTCTTCGGTGTCCCCGTCGCCCACGAAGACGATGCGCTGCGCGCCGTCCGGGCCGCGGCGGAGATGCTCGGGCGACTGGAGGCCTTGAACGACGAGATCGAGAGCCGATTCGGGTCTCGGATCGGAATTCGCATCGGGATCAACACCGGCGAGGTGGTCGCCGGGGACACGGGCGCGGGCGAGGCGTTCGTCAGCGGCGACCCGGTGAACGTCGCAGCCCGGCTGGAGCAGACGGCCGGAGCGGGGGAAGTGCTGCTGGGAGAGCTGACGTACCGCCTCGCCCGGCGAGCGGTAACCGCCGAGCCGGTCGAGCCGCTCGTGCTGAAGGGAAAGGAGAAACCTGTTCCGGCTTACCGCCTCGTGGGTGTCGCCGCCGACGGCGGCACGCGCATCGGCCGCGCCGCAGGCGCGCTTGTCGGGCGCCGCGAGGAGCTTGCGGCGCTCAGGCAGGAGCTCGCCACGGCCGCCGCGGAAGACACCTGTCGGCTCGTGACCGTCCTCGGGGAGCCGGGGATCGGCAAGTCGCGTCTGACCCTCGAGTTCCTGGCCTCGGTCAAGCCCGAGGCACGCGTCCTCATGGGACGGTGCCTCTCCTACGGCGAGGGCATCACGTACTGGGCACTCGGGGAGATCGTGCGTGAGGCGGCGGGGATCGGCAGCGAGCAAGCGACTTCGGTCGCGCGCGGGCGGATCGAGGCGCTTCTCGCGGGCTCGGCCGACGCCGACGCCGTCGCCGCACTCCTCGTCCAGGCGCTCGGGCTCGAGCGCGGGAGCGGTGCCACCGGCGAGATCGCGTGGGCGGCTCGTCGATTCTTCGAGGGGCTGACGCGCGACCGGCCGCTCGTCGTCGTGATCGATGACCTGCATTGGGCAGAGCAGGCACTTTTCGACCTCGTCCAACAGCTCCTGGAACTCGCGCGGGCCCCGCTTCTCCTCATCTGCCTCGCCCGGCCGGAGGCGCTCGACACACGGCCCGGCTGGCCGGGCTCCATCCTCCGCCTCGAGCCGTTGACGGACGCAGACGCGGCGCGCTTGATCGAAGAGCTGATTGGAGGCGCCGGGCTGCAGGAGGACGTGAGCGAGCGTGTGCTCGAAGCAGCCGCTGGAGTGCCGCTGTTCGTGGAGGAGCTGCTGGCCATCCTCGTCGAGGACGGGCTCGTGCGGCAGGCGCCGGACGGGCGCTGGGTCGGGCGCGGTGGCCTCGCCGACTTCGCGATCCCGCCGACGATCGACGCGCTGCTCGCCGAGCGGCTCGACCGACTAGATGCGCACCAGCGAACGCTGCTCGAGGACGGCGCGGTCGAGGGGCAGCTCTTCCACTTCGGTGCTGTCCTCGCGCTCGCCGCCGAGACGGCCGACCGGGCGACGCGGCTGCTCGACGACCTCGTCCGTCGTGAGCTCATCCGCCCGGGAACGCCCTCGTTCATCGACGAGACGGCCTACAGGTTCCGCCACATCCTCATCCGCGACGCCGCGTACCGCAGCCTCCCGAAGAGAACCCGCGGTGAGCTGCACGAGCAGTACGCGCGCTGGCTCGAGGAGAAGGCGGGCGGCTGGGAAATTTCCTACGAGGAAGTCCTCGGCTACCACTTCGAGCAGGCGCACCGCTACCGCATCGAGCTGGGGCTGGCCGACGGCGCCCTGGGGGAACGCGCCGGGCGCTTGCTCGCGTCAGCGGGGCGCCGTGCGCTCGGTCGCTCTGACATGGCTGCCGCGCAAGGGCTGCTGGCGCGGGCGGCCGAGCTCCTCCCCGAGGACGATCCGGAGCGGATCGAGCGCCTCCTCGGTCTCGGCGTCGCGCTCCGCGAGCTCGGCGAGTTCGAGCGAGCGGCCGAGGTCAATGCCGAGGCGATCGAACGCGCGGCCGCAGGCGGGCTCGACCGGATCACGGCCCGCGGCCAGCTGAACGCGGCCTTCCTTCGGCTCTACACGGACCCGGTGGGCACGGAGGACCTCGTGACGACTGCGAAGGAGGCGCTGCCGGTGTTCGAGCGCCTCGAGGACGACGAAGGGCTTGCCCAGGCGCTCTGGTTGATCGCGCTCGCGGACTGGAATCGCTGTCGCGTCGGCCGCGCCGAGGAGCTCCTCGAGCGCGCACTCGTGCACGCGGAGCGGGCCGACGATTGGCACTGGCGCGAGCGCATCACGACCATGTACGGGCTATCGACCGTCTCTGGCCCGACCCAGGCCGAGGATGCGCTGCGGCGCTGCGCCGAGCTGCTCGACCGTACGCGGGGTGCGCGGGGCACCGAGGCGCTCCTCACCGCCTACTCCGCGGTGCTCGAGGCGATGCGCAACCGCTTCGATGCTGGGCGCGAGAAGGCGGCGCGCGGGTCCTCGATCCTCGAGGACCTCGGTCGGCGCATCACAGCCGCCGGCTCCTATTACTTCGCGGCGCGGGTCGAGCTGCTGGCCGACGAGCCCGACCGCGCCGAGGAGATCGCCCGGTCGGCGCTCGACACGCTCGAGACGCTGGGGGAGACGGTGAACTCGGCCGTCGTCGCGACACTGCTTGCCGAGTCGCTCTGCCGCCAGGGTAGGTTTGACGAGGCCCACGCCGCGACGGAGACGAGCGAGCGTCTCGCCTGGCCGGACGACTTCCACGCCCAGGTCGGCTGGCGCGCGGCACGGGCGCAGGCGTACTCGGGCCGCGGCGAGGCGCAGCGGGGGGAGGAGCTCGCGCGGGAGGCGATCGCGCTCCTCGA
>JBKOXM010000162.1:0-5996 GCA_046724925.1 Actinomycetota bacterium
GCTCTGGCCATCTCGATCCAGACCGTGTTTTCGACGCGAAGCCGGGCTTCGCCCGGGTTCGCTCACTTACGCTCTCGGAGGTCACGCAAAGCCCGCGAAAGTTGAGCGCGCAGCGCGACTTTTGCGGGCGAGAGAGCCGACGGGTTTACAGCCCGTTCCCTTTGGCCGCTCGGGCACACCCCCAGGGAGCGGACATTGTAGCCGTGGGTTTTTGAGATCCTGGCGGCGTGGAGCGGTTCGATGCAGTGGTTGTGGGTGCGGGCCCGGCCGGCTCGATCGCCGCCTACCACCTCGCCTCCGCCCGTGCTTCGGTGCTGCTGGTCGACCGGGCGCGCTTCCCCCGCGACAAGCCCTGTGGCGGGGGGGTCACCTATCGTGCGGTGCGCGAGCTCCCGTTTGCCGTCGACCTGGTCGTTGAGGACCGAGTCGACCGAGTCGATCTCCGGCTGGGCTACCGGTGGTCAGTCGAGCGACGAACCAAAGGCCCGCTCGTCCTCATGACGCAGCGGCGGCGCCTCGACGCCTTCCTCGCCGAACGAGCGGCCGCTGCCGGCGCGGACTTCCGCGACGGCGTTCGCGTCGCGGACGTCTCCGTCACTGAAGCCGGGGTGACCGCCCGGATCGGGAGCGACCGCGTTCGCGCCGAAGCCCTCGTCGCTGCGGACGGCGCGAACGGCACGACTGCGAAGGCCGTTGGCCTCGCTGGGGATCTCGGCCACGGCGTCGCGCTCGAGGGCAACGTCCCTTACCAGCACGCCGACGAGCGCTTCCGCAGTCGAATCACGCTTGAGCTCGGAGTCGTGCCGGGCGGTTACGGCTGGGTCTTCCCAAAGGGCGATCACGTCAACGTCGGCGTGGGCGGATGGGCGGACGAGGGACCGCGTCTCCGCAGTCACCTGGCGCGGCTATGCGCCGAGCATGGCATCGACCCGGCGCACGTCACCGAAACTCGCGGCTTTCGCCTTCCCTACCGCCGCCGAGGCACTGTGCTTGAGCGAGGCCGAGTGCTGGCGATAGGGGATGCGGCCGGCCTCGTCGACCCCCTCTCGGGGGACGGAATCTACGAGGCGCTTGTAAGCGCCCGGCTTGCCTCCGCGGCGATCCTGGATCTCATCGCCGGCCGCGCGCCGACGCTCGAGCCCTACTCGGCTGCGGTTCTGCAGGAGCTCGGCGCCCTTGCGTCCGCCTCGTGGGGGGCGAAGCGAGCGCTCGACCGCTTCCCCCGCGCGAGCTTCGCGGTTGTGCGATCGCGTCTGCTCTGGCCCGCGGTCGAGCAGTTGATCGGGGGCGAGACCAGCGACCCGAGAGCGACGAAGGGCGCGAGCCGCGTGCCACTCGCTGCACTCCGCTTCCTCGCGCACCGCGCCGCGCCCGGCGCGGTCTGATTCCCGGCAAGCAATTCCGCAGTCCGCTCTTCCGCGCGCGCGTTCGCGCGCGTTCGTCACTGCGCATTACTTAGTCACCGCGCATTACTTAGTTACACGCGCGCGCGCGCGAGGACCATGTGCCGTGCAAATCCGGCACAGAATCGGCACTGACACGCGCGCTCACCGGGGATATCGTCGACCGCGAGGGCGGAGGGTGCGGCCCACCCTCAAAGGGTGGGGGTTGCCCAGCTCTTAGAGCACACACCGGCCGCTCAAGAGCCTTCGTGCGCGTGCCGATGAGGCCTTCGTGGATCTCAACGCCCTGCTCCAGGGCGCTGTTGAGCTTGGCGCGACCGACGTCCACCTCAAGCTCGGCAAGCCGCCGTACCTCCGCCGCGACGGAGTGCTGACTCCGCTCGAGGGCTATCCCGCCCTGGGCGAGCGCGAGCTCGACGAGGCCCTGAACGCGATCGGTGCCGTCGCCCCTCACAGGCTGACTGCATTCCATGAGACCGGCGACATGGACATCGCATACCAGGTGGAAGGACTGCCGCGGTTCCGCGTCAATGCCTTCCGCCAGCGCGGAGCGATCTCGATCGCCCTGCGCGTGATTCCCAGGCGCGTGCCCACGTTCGCGGACCTCCAGCTCCCCGCTGGTGTCGCCAAGCTTTCGGAGCTCCACCGCGGCCTCGTCCTCGTCACGGGGGCGACGGGCTCGGGAAAGTCGACGACGCTCGCGGCGATCATCGGCGAGATCAACCGCACGCGGAAGCAGCACATCGTCACGATCGAGGACCCGATCGAGATCCTCCACGACGACGCCGGCTGCATCGTCAACCAGCGCGAGGTCGGGCTCGACACCGAGTCCTTCGAGCAGGCACTCAGGCGAGCGCTGCGTCAAGACCCGGACGTGATCCTGATCGGCGAGCTTCGCGACGCCGAGACTGCGCAGACCGCGCTCCAAGCGGCCGAGTCCGGCCATCTCGTCCTGTCGACGATGCATACCGTCGACGCGGCGGAGACGCTCGGCCGACTGGTCGAGTTCTTCCCCGCTGAGAAGCAGGCGCAAGTGCGCGCGATCACGGCCGGCGTGCTGAAGGGCGTCGTCAGCCAGAGGCTCCTGCCGAGGTCCGACGGCGGACGTGTCGTTGCAGTCGAGGTGATGATCACGAACAACCGGATCGCCGAGCTGATCCGCGAGAACCGAGCCGAGGAGATTCCCGAGGCGATCGCCGAGGGCGCCTTCTTCCACATGCAGACCTTCACGAAGGCGCTGATCGAACTCGTCCTCTCTGGTCAGATCAGCCGCGAGGTCGCCGCCGACGCGGCCACCAACCGCCACGACTTCGAGGTTGCGCTCGAGCACTCGCTGAAGAGCGAGGCCGCCGAACAGGCACAGGCCGAGGCGGCGGCCGCACAGCCAGACCCCGAGGCGATGCCTAGCCTGCGGGTCGTACAGCCGACGGACTGATGACTCGGCTGGTGGCGCTCTTCGCGGTCGCGGCCGCGCTTGCCGCAGGGGCAGCTCGAGCCGACGTGTTCGCGCCGGTTCCCACGGCGGTGGGAGCGGGCGGCACCGTCGTCCTCCCGAGCGCCGAGGTGCCGAACCCTGGCGGCTCGCTCCTCCTGCCTCCGGGCTGGACGCGCACAGCCTCGACGCCGGCCTCGCTCGATTACCCGACACTGCTCCAGCTCTGGCAGCAGGCGGGTGCCGCCTACGGCATCCCGTGGCAGGTGCTCGCGGCCATCAACAAGATCGAGTCCAATTTCGGTCGCAACATGGGGCCGAGTTCGGCGGGCGCGGTTGGCTGGATGCAGTTCATGCCCGACACTTGGCTGCGGTGGGGCCTCGACGCAAGCGGCGACCGAATCGCCGATCCGTGGAACCCTCAGGACGGCGTCTACGCGGCCGCGCGTTATCTCGCCGCGGCCGGCGGTCGCACCGACATCGCGCGGGCGATCTTCGCCTACAACCACGCCGACTGGTACGTGGAGGACGTACTCAGCCTCGCGCAGCTCTTTCGGGACGGCGGTGGCGCAGCCTTCACGCTCGACCGCATGGGTCAGGACGCGAGCCAAGCTCAGCTCGACGTCGAGCACGCGAAGAGCGACCTCGCACGCGCAATCCAGGCACAGCGGCGGCTTGCTCGGATCGCCGCACGCCTGCAGGCGCGCGCCGACCGCGTCACCGGTCTCTCCGACCGGCTCGAGGCGCAGAAGCGCGCGACTCTCGCCGGTGTCCGCAGCGACGAAGCAGCCAAGCGCGTGGGCGAGCTGCGCGACCGCCTGGACAGCGCGCATGAGGCGCTCGACGCGGCCCGCAGTGCTCCGTTCCTCGCCGGAAGCGGGCTCGCCGGTGGACCCGCCTTCCAGGACGGATACGTCTTCCCCGTGGGCGGTGGCCCGAGCGTGGTGTCCGTCTCGGCTCACCACCACGACTATCCGGCCGCCGACATTGCCGCGCCGGCGGGCTCGCCGCTGTACGCACTCACGAACGGTGTCGTGGAGGGCGCCTGGCGTGACGCGAACTCGCGCTGCGGCATCGGGTTCACGATTCGGGGGGCGGACGGCCTCGCGTGGACGTACTGCCACCTCTCATACCTCGAGTCCTCGGTACAGGTCGGCGCCGTGCTTACGGCCGGCGCTCCCGTCGGGCTCGTCGGCTCGACCGGCCACGCCATCGGCCCACACCTTCACCTCCAGCTCGCGCCTCCGACTGCGTATCCGCAGCGACAGCAGTGGTTCCAGGCCTTTGCCGGCCGCGGGTTCCGCTGGCAGGGGGAACCGGCGCCGCCGGCGACTGGAGCGGCCACCGAAGACGTTTTTGCAAGCGGGCCTCGCACGCCGGCGTCAAGCCAAGTAATCGCCTTCACCCGTTAGGGGGACGACAGCGCGCGGATTTCTGCCGAATCGCGCTCTATGGTCGCTCGGCTGACGGCGGCGGTCCCTCGCTTCGTGCTGCTCCCGATTCTTGCTGTGCTCGGGACCGCGACGCTGACCTTCGCTGCCGACTCGCGCCTCTCCGGCTCGACTCCGACGACGACGTCGACGACTCCGAGCGAGCCGGCCGTGCTCGTCGTCCCGGACGTCCGGAAGCAGGCATACGTCTTCGCGAAGGGGACGCTCGAGGACGCCGGGTTCGCCTGGCGCGTCGCGGGCTCGGTCCGCGGGTATGCCGCCAACCTCGTCGCGAGACAGAACCCGGCCCCCGGCACGCGCGTGCTCGACACGGGCGCGCCGACGATCGCGCTCACCCTCTCCCGGAACCCGAAGTACGCCCAGAAGGGTGTCCCAGAGAACGCATCGCCGTTTCCGGGCACGGAGATCGCGATCGCCGGTCTTCCGACTCGGCCCAAGAAGGTGAGGCCCGCCGCGAAGCCGAAGCGCACGCCCGCGCCCAAACCTGCGCCGAAGAAGGCCGTGCCGAAGAAGACCAGCAAACCGGCCAAGGTCCGGCCCAAGCAGAACTCGCAGAAGCGCTCACCCGCGTTCCGGGTCGCCGGCGCTCCGAAGGAGCCGCTCGACGAGATGCTCCTCTCCGAACGCGCGAAGCGCCTCGATCGCTGGCTCAGCCGCCATCCGCGCCGCTCGCGGGCGAACGTGCGCCATTGGCTCTACCAGCATGCGTGGATCGTGACCGGGTCCCGTTTCGGCTGGTCGCACGGTGAAGAGGCACTCGAGCGCCTGGTCCGAGTCGACCGGCGCGTGCAGGAGCTTTGGGGGGTGGGCGCGCGCAGCGAGCGCACGGCTCGCGCCGCGCTCGCGTTCGTGAGGGCCCGCTCGTGACGAGGGTCTTCCATCGCCTGCATGCCGAGCAGGGCTACTCGTTGCTCGAAATGCTCGCGGTGATCGCGATCATGGGCGTCGTCATGACCGGACTGACGACAGTGTTCGTCGCCGCCTCGCGCTCGGAGATGGATAGCAACCTACGTTTCGAGGCGCAGACGGACGCGCGAGTCGCGCTCGACAAGATCCGCCGCGAAGTTCATTGCTCCAAGTCGGCCGCCACCACGCCCTCGACGGGCGGCGCTCCGCTCGTCACCCTGACCGTCGCCGGCCAGTGTCCGACCGCGGTCGGCGGGGTGGACACCTCCGTTAGCTGGTGCTCGGTGAGCATCTCCGCCAACCGATGGGCGGTGTACAGGAAGGTCGGCGCGAGCTGCAACGCAACTGGGGTCCGGTGGGCCGATCACCTCACGCAGGCGAATCTGTTCGAGTACCTGACCTCGTCGAGCACCAGTCTGGCCCGGCTTCGGGTCTCTCTGCCGGTCGACGTCAAGCCGGGCGATGCCATACCCGCGTACACGCTTTGCGATCAGATCGTGCTCCGAAACAGCTCGCGGACGGGGTCGGGCGGGACCGCGCTTACCGCTTGCTAGAGGGCGTTCAGGCACCGATCGAGGGATAGCCGAACCGCTTGCGGACGCCGATGTGTGAGGCGTCGTGCGCACGAAGCGACTGCGGCTACGCAACGAGCGCGGCATGGTGCTGCCGCTTGCGCTGGGCATCCTTTCGGTGCTCAGCGTCAGCGTGGTCGTCGTCGTCAACTACACGTCGTCGAACGCGCGGTCGGCCGATCGCAGCCGCCGGGACAACGTCTCGTTCGCACTTGCCGAGGCTGGAATCAAC
>JBKOXM010000027.1:0-4216 GCA_046724925.1 Actinomycetota bacterium
CCTCCGCTGGCAGACTGCTCGAGAGCGGCGACTCGCATCCTCGGCAACGTGATGCTCGCCGCGCGGCTTATGCCCTTTGATCCACGCTACTGAGCGCGAGCGGCCAGACGGACGTACCGCGCGCTGCGCGCGTCATGCTGCGTCGCGGTGCTGCTGGACATTCTTACGCGTGTCGGTCCGGATACGGTTGAACGCTTCGCGTACGCGTGGCTCGGCGCTCCGCGGGCCGCGGTTCGGGCCGACGACGAACCGGGCGACTTCCCGGAACCGCTGCAGCGGTTCTACGACGTTGCCCGTCGTTGGCCTAATCTCGTCGTGCAGAACGCCTTGGTTCGGCCCCCCCAGGGCGAGGGTGATCGCGTCGTCTTCTATGTCGAGAACCAGGGACTCTGCTCGTGGATGACCACTCGCTCCCGGCGAGACGATGCCCGCGTCTGGGCCGAAGTCGAGGGGGAGGCCGTCATCGAGGAGGACCCCCTCTCGCGGTTTCTGGTGACCGTCGCAATCCTGGAGGCCGTGTTCGGCTCATCGGATGGTGCGTCAGTCGCCTGGCTCCATCAGAATCGGCTCAGGGGTGATCTCGGGCCGCTTCGGCGACTTCCCTTCGCGCCGTGGCGCGGTTTCCCAGAAGGCGCGACGTTCTACGCCTCCGACGAGCTCGTTGCGGTCTCATGCCTGAATCCGACGCTCGGCAGCGACGAGTACGTGAGCGTCTGGGTCGGCGCGCGTGACTACACCGCCCTCTCGGCTCTCGACTCTGTGATTGACGAGAGCTGGGAGTACGACTCGCGGCGCGAGCGCTAGCGCGACCGCAGCTCACTCGCGGTCGTTCTGGCCGTAGAGGCGCTCGGGCGGCGCTCCAGAAGGGCGGGCGAGACCGTGCGGCGACCGGTTGGCTAGCAGGCGCTAGACCGGCGGCGGCTCCCACGGCCGCTCGCGAATGCCCGGGTCGAAGACCGCCTCGACCTCGTGCGGCTTGATTTCCCCGGCCTTGATCTGCTCCGCCCAGTGACAGGCGACGGTGTGTCCCGAGGCGAGCTGGCGGAGCGGCGGCACCTCGTCGCGGCAGCGGGTCGGCTGGACGAAGGGACAACGCGTGTGGAAGCGGCACGCCTTCGGCGGGTTCGCGGGGCTCGGGAGGTCGCCCTGGAGCAGGATCGTCTCGCGCTGCTCCTCGACCACCGGATCCGGGATCGGCACTGCCGAGAGCAGCGAGATCGTGTACGGGTGCAGCGGATTGTCGTAGAGATCGTCCGCGGGAGAGACCTCGACGATCGTGCCGAGGTACATGACCGCGATCCGGTCCGAGATGTGGCGGACGACCGCCAGATCGTGCGCGATGAACAAGTAGGTGAGGTTGAACTCGTCCTGGAGCGATTCGAGCAGGTTGAGGATCTGCGCCTGGATCGAGACGTCGAGCGCCGAGACGGGCTCGTCAGCGACGATGAAGTCCGGGTTGACGGCGAGCGCGCGCGCGACGCCGATACGCTGGCGCTGCCCGCCCGAGAACTCGTGCGGATAACGCGTTTCCGCATCCGCCGGCAATCCGACCGTCTGGAGCAGCTCGCGCACGCGCGCGCCGACCTGGCGTCCCGACGCGAGCCCGTGCGCGCGGATCGGCTCGCCGACGATGCGACCCACGCTGTGCCGCGGGTTCAAGGACGCAAAGGGATCCTGGAACACGACCTGCATCCGGCGGCGGAGCGGCCGCAGGTCGGCCTCGTTGAGTGTGGTGATGTCCTGGCCGTCGAAGACGATCCGCCCGCTTGTCGGCTTGTAAAGGCGCAGGATCGCGCGACCGACCGTGGACTTCCCGCAGCCGGATTCGCCGACGAGGCCGAGGGTCTCGCCGCGAGTGATGCTGAACGTGATTCCGTCGACGGCTCGGATGTCGCCGATGTGGCGGTCGAGGACGAGCCCGCTCTTGATCGGGAAATGAACCTTTACGTCTTCGAGCTCGACGAGGGCGCCGTTCGCGCTCACGCCGTCACCGCGGCTCGAATGCGCGCCCACTCGTCCTCCGGCACGGGGTTGAAGCACGCGACGAAATGGCCCTTCTCGAGCTCGCGGAGCTCGGGCACCTGCGTTCGCGAGTCGTCGACTTCGTAGCGACAGCGCGGCTGGAAGGGACAAGCGCTGGGCGCCGTCAGCATGTCGCGGGGATTCCCGGGAATGGCCTGCAGCGCCTCGTGGCGCTTGGCGTCGAGGCGCGGGATGCTCTGCAGCAGACCCAGCGTGTACGGGTGGCGAGGCGAGGCGAAGACCTGCCGGGCCGAGCCCGTCTCCATGAACATCCCGCCGTACATCACGTTGACGCGCTCGCACGTGCCCGCGACGACGCCCAGGTCGTGGGTGATGAGGATCAGACCTGTCCCCTCCTCGCGGACGAGCTCACGCAGGAGATCGAGGATCTGCGCCTGGATCGTGACGTCGAGCGCCGTCGTCGGCTCGTCGGCGATCAGCAGCTTGGGCCGGCACGCCAGCGCCATCGCGATCATCGCTCGCTGGCGCATTCCGCCCGAGAACTGGTGCGGGTAGTCCTTCACGCGGTCCTTCGCACTCGGGATCCCGACGCGGTCGAGCAGCTCCACCACCTTGTGGCGCGCACGCGCGCCGTCGAGCTCGAAGTGGGTCTCGAGCACCTCGCGGATCTGAAAGCCCACCCGCAGGACCGGGTTCAAGCTCGTCATCGGGTCCTGGAAGACCATCGCGATCTCGCGGCCGCGGATCTTGCGCATCTCGTCGTCACTCAGCTTGAGGAGATCGCGCCCTTCGAAGATCGCGGTCCCGCTGACCACTCGGCCCGCGCGCGAGAGGATTCCGAGGATCGCGAGCGAGGTTACGCTCTTGCCGCAGCCCGACTCGCCGACGATGCCGAGCATCTCTCCGCGATCGACGTCGAAGGAGATCCCGTTGACCGCATAGATCGTCCCGCGCTCCGTCCAGAACTCGACGCGCAGATCCTGCACGGACAGGAGAGGTTCGCTCAACGGGACCGCAGCTTCGGGTCGAGCGCTTCGCGCAGTCCGTCGCCGATCAGGTTGAAGCCGAGCACGGACAGGACGATCGCGATCCCGGGCACGATCGCCAGATGCGGGCCGCTTTGGAAGTAGCGGTTGACGTCGGAGAGCATCGTTCCCCATTCCGGCGTGCCTGGATCCGGCGGCCCGAGCCCGAGGAATCCAATTCCGGCAACGTCGATGATCGCGGTCGCCATCGCAAGCGTCCCCTGCACGATCAAGGGCGAGATCGAGTTCGGGAGGATGTGCGAGGCCAGGATGATTCGTCGCTTGACGCCGACCGCGCGGGCCGCGAGGACGAAGTCGGTCTCCTTCTGCGCGAGCACCGAGCCGCGGAGGAGGCGGGCGAAGATCGGGATCTGGACGACGCCGACCGCGATCATCAGCTGGAAGAGCCCCGGCCCGAGCACCGCGACGATGCCGATCGCCAGGAGCAGGCCTGGGACGGACAACATGATGTCCATCATCCTCATGATCACGGAGTCGATCGGGCCGCCGAAATAGCCGGCGATCGCGCCCAGGACGAGGCCGATCGACAGGCCGACCGCGACCGAGACGATGCCGATCATCAACGAGTAGCGGGCGCCGTAGATGACGCGCGAGAGCTCGTCGCGCGCCTGTTGATCGAGCCCGGCCGGGTGCTCGGGCGACGGCGGCGCGAACGACTCCGACAAGGGGGCAACGACCTCGCGCGGCCCGTAGGGCGCGACGTACGGGGCAGCGATCGCGATGAACGCGAAGAACCCGACGAGCGCGAAGCCCACGATCGCGGCGGGATTGCGGCGCAGCCGCCGCCACGCATCGCGCCAAAGCCCCTGCGGCGCGTCGAGCTGGAGCTGACGGGCTTCGAGCTCGGCGACGCTCACCGCGGGTCACCTTCTCTCGGTCCGCGCGTCATGCGAGCCGAATCCGCGGGTCGATGAGCGCGTACGTGACGACGACCACGAGGTTGACGAGCACGAAGATGATCGCCAGGAAGAGGATCCCGCCCTGAAGAACCGGATAGTCGCGGAAGGCGATCGCATCCACGAGCCAGGATCCGACCCCCGGCCAGGCGAAGACCTTCTCCGTGAGCACCGCGCCCGAAAGGAGCAGGCCGACCTGGAGTCCGATGATCGTCGAGATCGGCAAGAGGGCGTTCCGGAGCACGTGGCGGCGGTCGACGGTCGAGGGGGCGAGACCCTTCGCACGTGCGG
>JBKOXM010000190.1:0-10627 GCA_046724925.1 Actinomycetota bacterium
GAATCGGCTCGAGGAAACCCTCGTTGCCGGCGAAGATCGCGGCGACCTCCTCCTCCACCGCCCACGGCTGGTACTGCGGCTGGTTCAGCGTCGCGACCATCCGCCCGCCGCGGGCGAGCGTCCGCTGCGTCGCCTGGTCGAGCTCCGACCCGAACTGCGCGAATGCCTCCAGCTCGCGGTACTGCGCAAGGTCGAGCTTCAGCCGGCCCGCGACCTGGCGCATCGCCTTGATCTGCGCGTTGCCGCCCACCCGCGAGACCGAGATGCCGACGTTGATCGCCGGGCGGATCCCGGAGTAGAAGAGCTCGGACTCGAGGAAGATCTGGCCGTCCGTGATCGAGATCACGTTCGTCGGGATGTACGCGGCGACGTCGCCCGCCTGCGTCTCGATGATCGGCAGAGCCGTCAGGGAACCGCCGCCGAGCTCGTCGGAGAGCTTGCACGCGCGCTCGAGCAGACGCGAGTGCAGATAGAAGACGTCTCCCGGGAACGCCTCACGGCCCGGCGGGCGCCGCAACAACAGCGAGAGCTGCCGGTACGCGTCGGCATGCTTCGAGAGGTCGTCGTACATGCACGTGGCGTGCTGCCCGTTGAAGAGGAAGTACTCGCCCATCGCGGCGCCCGCGTAGGGCGCCATCCACTTGATCGGCGCCGCCTCGTGCGCTGCCGCGCTGACGATGATCGTGTACTCCATCGCGCCTGCGTCCCGAAGCAGCTCGTACACCCGCGCGACGGTGGAGGCCTTCTGGCCGATCGCGACGTAGATGCAGATCATGTCTTCGCCGCGCTGGTTGAGGATCGTGTCGATGAGGACGGTGGTCTTGCCGGTCTGCCTATCGCCGATGATGAGCTCGCGTTGGCCGCGACCGACGTTCGTGAGCGCGTCGATCGCCTTGATCCCCGTCTGAAGCGGCTCTTTGACCGGCTGGCGGTCAACCACTCCGGGCGCCTTGAACTCGAGCGGCCGCGTCTCGTCCGACTCGATCGGCGGCCCGCCGTCGACCGGGTTGCCGAGCGGGTCGACAACACGCCCGAGCAGCCCCGGGCCGACCGGAACGCTCGCCACCCGTCCGGTACGGCGAACGGGATCGCCTTCCTTGACGAGCTCCCACTCGCCAAAGAGTGCGACGCCGACGTTGTCCTCCTCGAGGTTGAAAGCGATCCCTACAACGCCGTGCTCGAAATCCAACATCTCGCTGGCGACGCAGTTCTCGAGCCCGTGCACCCGCGCGATGCCGTCGCCGATCTGGAGCACCGTGCCGACCTCGGTCAGGTCGGTCTCGACGTCGTACTGCTCGATCCGCTGCTTCAGGATCGAGGTGATCTCTTCCGGGCGTAGCCTCACTCGTCTCTCCCTCTCTAAGTCCGGGCGGTCAGAAGTTCTCTGCGCAGGCGGTTGAGCCGGCCGCGCACGCTGGCGTCCACGCGCAGCGAGCCGGCCTGGAGGACGAGCCCGCCGATCAGGTCCGGATCGACATGGCGCGTCGCCTCGACCTTGCGTCCGGACGCCTGCTCGATCCTGGCCAGGATCTCGCGGGCGTCCTTCTCCGAGAGCTCGTACGCGGTCGTGAGCTCAACGTCGAGCCTACCCTCCTCGACGGCGACCAGCTGGTCGAACTCGTGGTAGATCGGCTCGAGCTCCGTGGCCCTCCCCTTCTCCACCGTCAGGAGGACGAAGTTTCGGAACAGCTCATCGACGTCCTTCAGGACGGCTTCCAACACGTCGCGCTTCGCGCGCGGGTCGAGCTCCGGATTCTCGAGCAGCGCTTCCAGCTCCGGCACCGCTCGCGCAGCCTCGGAGAACGTGGCGAACTGGTCGCGGACCGCCGCGAGCCGGCCCTCCTCCTTGGCGGCCTCCAGCAGCGCGCGGGCGTAGATGCGGTGTGCGACGGCCACTACTTCGCCTCCGCCTCCTCCAGCTTGGAGAAGTCGATGTCGGAGAGCGCATCCTCGATCAGCGCGCGCTGGCCCTTCTCGTCGAGCGCGCGGCGCGTCACCTTCTCGGCGGCCGCGAGCGCGAGCTCTGCCACCTCAGCGCGAATCTGCGACAGGGCGCGCTGCGTCTCGGCCTCGATCTGTCGGCGCGTCTCCTCGAGCCGTCGCTGCCTGTCTTCCTCCGCCTCCTCCTTCACACGCTGGCGTTGAGCGTCCGCGACACGTCGCGCCTCGGCGAGGATGTCCTCCGCCTGGGAGCGAGCCTGGCCGATCAGGGCGCGGTGCTCTTCCAGGAGCCGCCGTGCCTCTGCGCGTGCCCGGTCCGCCTCCTGAATCGACTCGCGAATGCGCCGACGGCGCTCGTCGATCATTTGCTGGATCCGGGCGAACGCGAAGCGCTTGAGGACGTAGAACGTGATCCCGAAGCAGACGAGCGTCCAGATCATCAACCCCGGGACGACGTCGATCAGGCCTGAAGCTGCGAGCAACATCGCCGACTCCTAGACGAGCACGAACGCAAGCAGGCCGCCGATGAGGCCGTAGAACACGACCGCCTCGGTGAGCGCGAATCCGAGCCACATCAGGCCCTGGAGCTCGCCGCGGAGCTCGGGCTGACGGGCGACCGACTGGATCATCGAGCCGAAGATGGTCCCGATGCCGACACCGGCGCCGACCGAGCCGAGGCCGATGCCGAGTGCGAGGGCGATCGCCTTGCCGAGGTCGACGACACTGCCTTCGGTTTGCGCGAGGACGAATTCCATGGATCTCCTTTCTAGTGGTTCGCCCGGTTCCGTTGCCGGGATTCTGGTGTGCGAGAAGCAAGCCAATCGAGGACGCAGGGAGCGGCCAGGCTCGACGGCCTGGGCGGGACTGAGGACGACGAGTGGCGCAGTCTTATCGCGCGCCAGAAACCGGAAGACGGGGCCGGGCGGACCACTAATGCCCCGGCTCGATCGCCGAGCCGATGTAGATGGCGGACAGGGCGGCGAAGATGTAGGCCTGGATCGTGACCACGATCACGACCTCGAACAGATAGAAGAGGGTGCTCGCGAGGACCGAGATCGGCGCGAGCCAGAGTGTCTCCAGCACGAACATCAGCCCGATGAAGGTCAGGATCAGCATGTGGCCGGCGAGCATGTTGGCGAAGAGCCGCACGCTCAGCGAGACGAGCCTCATGAACTGACCGAGGATCTCCAGCGGAACGATCATCGGATACATCGCCTTCGGAACGTCCGGGATCCAGCTCTTGAAGTACCCGACGGCGCCGTTGCTCCGAATGCCCTCGACGTGCGTGAAGACGAAGGTCATCAACGCGAGCGCAAGGGTGACCGAGATCGACGAGGTCGCTGCGTAGATGCCGAGCGTCGGCACTTCCAGCCCGGCGATCTCGACCTTCTCGTCGGAGATCGGGAGCGGAATGAAGCCGAGCATGTTCAGCACCCAGATGAACAGGAGCAGCGAGGCGCAGTAGGGAAACCACCGGCCGATGGCTTTGTTGGGAAGTCCCTGTTCCGCGATCTGGGTTTGCGCGACGTCGTAGATCGTCTCGCCCACCGTCTGGCGCAGGTCCGGGTCGACCTTGACCCGGAGCCGCATGAGGAAGATGCCGAGCGCCATCGTGATGAGCGACCCGAGCATCAAGTACACAACGGCCTTGTTGATCGAGAGATCGAGCGGCCCGATATGGATCGGAACCCAGGTGTGGAGCTCGAACTCGGTCGACGGATCGAACTTCTCCTCGGCCTCCCCCCCGTTCTCGGCCACAGCGAACACGAGCGCCGCGACGAAGCTCACAGCGGCTCCTGACCGAAATAGGTGACGAGCGAAAGTGCGAGCTCGAGCGTGTACGCGAGCGCGTAGAGGATTCCCGCGGCCAATGCGATCGTGCCGTCGGAGGCGGCCACCGCGAGCAAAACGACGCCGACCGCGACGCCGCGAAAGGTCATCCCGATCCCCACCACGCCTGAGCTCGCGAGGTTATCGGCGCCCGTCCCGAGCCGACCGAGCAGAAGCCCCAACGCCTGCGCGCCCAACCACAGCACCGCCCCGAGGACCCACGCGGAGAGCGGCCACCCCGCGGCCGCGAAGACGGGCAGCGCGACCGCGATCACGAGCGCACCGGCGCTCACGGGTAGAAGCCGGCTCGGAAGGGCTCGAGGAGTCGAGAACGTTCCGGCCCTCATGTAAAGAACCCCTTGTAGCGCTGGTAGACGGCGAAGACGCCGGCAGGAATGCCGATGATCGCGCCCGCCAACGCCCCGACGCCGACCGACCCCGCGAGCCAGCCCAGCAGCGCCCCGATCGCGAGTCCCGCAATCATCATCCCTCCCAGTACCGCGCCCGCTCCCGCCGGGTCGAGGTTCTGGCGAGGTGGGCGCTCCATCCGGCGCGAGCATAGCAGAGTTTGTGACAGCCAAAAGCGGCTGGATTTGGCGGAATCCGGCGAACTTTGTAGCGTAGTCACGTGCACGTCGACGTGCTCGGAAGCGGTCCTCGCGTAGTGCTCGTTCACGGGAGCGTCACGCCCGGCTGGATGACCTGGGCGAACCAGAAGCCGCTTGCCGACCATTTCACGCTCGTCGTTCCTACGCGGACGGGGTATCCCCCGAATCCGCCCTTGGATCGGATCGACTTCGAGGTTCAGGCGGACGAGCTCCTCGAGGTGGTCGAATCAGGCGACCATCTCGTTGGCCATTCGTACGGAGGTGTCGTCTCCCTTTTGGCCGCCGCGCGTCAGCCGGAGCGGCTCCGTTCCCTTGCGGTTGTCGAGCCGCCGGCGTTCGACCTCGGCCGCGGGAACGAGGCCGTCGAGGAGTTTCTCGACGCGATGGCGCACGCGCCGCAGGATCCGCACGGCTACCTCGACTACTTCCTGCCGCTCGTCGGAAGCTCGATGCGTGTTCCCGATCCATTGCCGCCCGAGCTCGAAGGCGGCGCGCGCGCGGCCATAGCGGAGCGCTGGCCAAGCGAGGCGGTGATCCCGCTTACCGAGCTCGCGGCCGCGCCGTTTCCGAAACTCGTCGTCTCGGGCGCACACAGCGCGGCCTTCGACGCGGTCTGCGACGTGCTCGAGCGCGAGCTTCATGCCGAGCGCGCGGTCATATCCGGGGCAGGCCACAGGGTCCCGCGCACGGGCGAGCCCTTCAACGCACTCCTCGTCAAGTTTCTCGCGCGCACGTGATTCAGTATCCGATCGAGACGGAGCGGCTGCTGATTCGGCCCTTCGCACTCGAGGATGCCGAGGCTCTTCATGCCGTCTGGGGCGATCCCGCGAACAATCGTTTCCTCGGCTCGCGTGTGCCTGCCTCGGTCGACGAGACGCGACGCGCGCATCTGGAGGCGATCGTCGCCGATCAGCGGAAGCACGGCTTCGCACTCTGCGCAGTGATCGAGAAAGCGAGCGGCACGCTGATCGGGGATTGTGGGCTCTTCGTCTCGCCCGACCACGCCGACGTCGAGCTGGCCTACGGTTTCGGGCGCCGTTGGTGGGGTCGCGGATACGCGACCGAGGCGGCGCGCGGCTGCGTCCGGGCGGGTTTCGAGCAGCTCGGCGTCGAACGGATCGTGGCCGACGTCGACTCTTGGAACGAAGCGTCGATTCGAGTGCTGGAGAAGACTGGCTTCGAGCTGCAGAGCGAAGACGAGAAGGGTCGGCGGCTCTACGCCGTTACGCGCTCCGCCTCGCCCGCACTGCCTCCTCGCGACGCCGCAGCAGGGGATTCGCGAGCTTGACGATCTCGAGCACGTAGACGACGAAGACGGAGAAGGCGAGCGCCGCGAGCCCGATCGCGGCCGCCAGCATCGTCGGCCAGAGATGCCACTCGCCGTGCGCTCGGAAGGGGATGAATCGAGTCGCAAGAGCCGCGGCGGCGAGCGTCGCGCACCAGGCGTACATCGTCAGCGTCGCCTGGCGCTGGGAGAAGCCACGCCTCAGGAACCGAAAATGGAGGTGCGTCTGGTCGGCCTCGTAGAGCTTCTCGCCGTACCTGAGCCGGCGTGCGATCACGAAGCCGGTGTCAATGATCGGAATCGCGAGCACGAACAGCGGGAAGAACAGGGCGACCGTTGCCGCCGTCTTGAGCAGCCCCTGGATCGCGAGCGTTGCGAGCGCGAATCCGAGCAGCATCGCGCCCGAGTCGCCCATGAAGATCCTCGCCGGATAGAAGTTGTGGCGCAGGAAACCGAAGCACGCTCCGGCCACGATCGCGGAGAGCACCGCCGCGTCGGGCTTCCCGAGCGACAGGGAGATGACGGCGAACGTGGTGCCCGCGATCGCGCAGACGCCCGCCGCCAGGCCGTCGAGCCCGTCGAGGAAGTTGACCATGTTCATGATCGCCACGATCCAGATCACCGTCGCAGGAGCGCCGATCCAGATCGGCAGCTCGTGGATCCCGAGCAGCGGGAACGTGAACCGGTCGATCCAGATTCCGAACAGCGTCGGGATGATCGCCGCGGTGAGCTGTCCTCCCAGCTTCTGCCACCACCGCAGCCCGCGGAAGTCGTCGATCGCGCCGACCGTGGTCGCGATCGCGGCGCCCAGGAGCAATCCGCGCATCTCGCGGCCGATCGGGAGGAACGCAAGCGCCGGCACGAGGATCCCGACGAACAGCGCGAGGCCGCCGAGCCGCGGCACCGGCATGGGGTTTAGCCTTCGGCGCCCCGGCTCGTCGACGGCGCCGAGTCGCCGCGCCATCCGGCCGACTGCCGGGGTAAGGAGGAGGACGATCGCAAACGCGAGCGTCGCCCCGTACAGGACTTCAGGGGTGTTGCGGAGCGTCTCGATCACGCGTAAGAGCGGTACACGGCTTCGACGTTGTTGTCGTCCGGGTCGAGTAGGTAGGCAGCGTAGTACCGGTACTGCTCGCGGAACCCCGGCGCGCCGTTGTCGCGGTAGCCCGCACCCACCCCGGCGGAATGAAACTGATTCACCTGAGCCTCGGTCGCGGCTCGGAAGGCCAGGTGCATGGGCCCGCTCGGCGGGCGCCCACCCACGATCGCGAGGTTGGGGAACTCGACTGCGTCACCGTGGTCGACGATCATCGGGACTCCGAGCGGCTCGAGGACGGTCTCGTAGAAGGCGGCGCTCGCACGCACGTCACGCACATGCAGCTGGACATGATCGAAGATTGGCTGCGTCCAGTCCCAATCCTTGAACGGGTCGAGCTTCCAGATCGACTCGGTCACTTCGTCCCGTACAGGCGGTCGCCCGCATCTCCGAGCCCGGGGACGATGAACCCGTTCGCGTCGAGACCGCGGTCGATCGCCGCGCAGACGATGTGCACGTCGGAATGCTCGGCGTGGACGCGCTCGATCCCCTCAGGAGCGGCGACCAGGCACACGAGGATCACCGAGCGCGCACCTGCGTCCTTCACGGCCCGGATCGCGGCGACGCTCGAGTTCCCGGTCGCCAGCATCGGATCGAGCACGATCGCCTCGCGCTCCCCCATGTCGGCGGGCAGCTTCACGAAGTACTCGACCGGCTCGAGCGTCTCTTCGTCTCGGTACATACCGATGAAGCCCACCCGCGCGCTCGAGATCAGCGAGAGCACCCCGTCGAGCATCCCGATGCCAGCTCGAAGCACCGGGCAGACGGCCACCTTCTTGCCCGAAATCCGTGGCACCGTCATGCGCTCGAGGGGCGTCTCGATCCCGATTTCCTCCGTCGGAAAGTCCTTCGTCGCCTCGTAGGTCAGGAGCAGCGTGACCTCGTTGACGAGCTTCCGGAAATGGACCGTCGGGGTGTCCTTCTCGCGCAGGTACGAGAGCTTGTGCTGCACGAGCGGATGTGTGACGTGCGTGACTCGCCCGGCGGCGGTCACGGTCATCTGACGTACGTGGTGTACCCGCTGAAGCCCGGATAGAGAGGCCGCTTGGCGCACAGCGCGTCGACGCGCGAGCGGAGGCCGTCCAGGTCGGCCGACTCGCTCAGCGCTTCGACGATCACGTTCCCGACCTCCCGGAAGTCATCCTCGTCGAAGCCGCGCATCGTCGCGGCCGGCGTGCCGATCCGAACGCCGGAAGCCTCCATAGGCGGACGCTCGTCGAACGGGACGGTGTTGCGGTTGACCGTGAGCTTGACGTCGTGGAGCCGCTCCTCCGCAGCCTTCCCGGTCCACTCTGTCGCGCGCAGGTCGAGCTGGAGCAGGTGCGTGTCCGTGCCGCCGGTGAGCACGTCGAGCCCGCCGTCGATCAACGTCTCAGAGAGCGTGTCCGCGTTGGTCCGGATCTGACCCTGGTAGTCGCGGAACGCCTCGGTCGCCGCGATCTTGAAGCACGCTGCCTTCGCCGCGATCGTGTGCTCGAGCGGGCCGCCCTGCATCCCGGGGAAGACGGCTCGGTCTACGTCCGTCGCGTACTCCTCCTTGCAGAGGATGAAGCCGGAGCGCGGGCCGGCCAGCGTCTTGTGCGTCGTCGACGTGACGTAGTCGCAGTAGGGCACCGGATTCGGGTGGAGGCCCGCTGCGACCAGCCCCGCGAAATGGGCCATGTCGCACAGGAGCAATGCGTCGACTTCGTCGGCGATCGCGCGAAACCGATCGGCCTCGATCACCCGCGGGTACGCAGACCCCCCGCAGACGATCAGCTTCGGCCTGTGCTCCTTCGCGAGCTCGAGCACCTCGTCGTAGTCGACCATCATCGTCTCGCGCGAGACGCCGTAGTGGACGACGCTGTACAGCCGGCCGGAGAAGTTCACCTTCAGCCCGTGGGTCAGATGGCCGCCGTGCGAGAGCTCGAGCGAGAGAAGCGTGTCGCCCGGCTGCATCGCGGCGGCGTACACAGCCATGTTGGTCTGCGCCCCCGCGTGCGGCTGAACGTTCGCGTGGTCGGCGCCGAACAGCTCCTTCGCCCTGTCGATCGCGAGCTGCTCGATCTGGTCGACAATCTCGCAGCCGCCGTAGTAGCGCTTCCCTGGGTAGCCCTCCGCGTACTTGTTCGTCGGAACGCTTCCGACGGCCTCCAGCACGCTCGGCCAGGTGAAGTTCTCCGAGGCGATCAGCTCGATCTGCCCGCGCTGGCGTTCGAGCTCGCGGCCGATCAGCTCCGCGATCTCCGGGTCGACCTCGGCGAGCCCCGCGGTGCGGAGGTGCTGGATCGTTTCCTGCGCGACGGCCACTCGGGCTCCTCTCCTCGTGTATCGGCCATCGTACTGGCGCGGCCGGGCGCAGTAGGGTCGGTCCATGTCGCGGCGGCTCGGCGCCTTCGCCCTGGTCGTGGTCGCCGGGGCCGCGCTCGTCGCGGCGCTCTGGTCGCGCGATGCGCGCCCCGTGCACCAGCCGGCCGGCTTTCGCGACGACGTCGTCCTGTCCGGCCTCGAGCAGCCGATGGCGGTCGTATTCGCCCGGGACGGTCGCGTTCTCGTGGCCGAGCGACGCGGCGTCGTCAAGGTCTTCTCGACACTCCACACTCGGCGCTCGAGTGTCTTCGCCGACCTTCGCGACCACGTCTACGAGCTCGGCGATCACGGCGTCTTCGGGTTGGCTCTTGACGCGGACGACCGCGTCTACGCGCTCTACACGTTCGACGGGCCGGTCGGGGCGCAGACGCCGGTGTGGCACGACCGCTGCCGCGGCGGCGCCAACTCGGGGCGCTGCGTGGTCAGCGGGCGACTGGCTCGTCTCGATCCGGGTGGCCGTGAGCACCTTGTCCTCGAAGGCTGGTGCCAGCAGTTCGCCGGCCATGGCGTCGGAGCGCTGGTCGCGGCCAGCGACGGCGCGCTCTACGCGAGCGGAGGAGAAGGCGCGAGCTACGAGCACGTCGACGACGGGCGCCTCGGAAACCCCTGCGGCGATCCACCCGGAGAGGGCGGCGCGCTCCGCGCCCAGGATGCCATAGCAGCCGGCGATCCGCTCGGGCTCAGCGGCAGCGTGATTCGTCTCGATCCGGCGACGGGCGCCTATCGCCACGTCGCGTTCGGGCTCCGCAACCCCTTCCGCTTCACCCTCAAGCCGGGTTCGACCGAGATCTGGATCGGCGACGTCGGCTCCACACGCTCGGACGAGATCGACGTGGCGGAGGCGTCGGGCGCGCCGCGCAACTTCGGGTGGCCCTGCTACGAGGGCGGCCGCCCCTTACGAAGCTACGACGAGGCCGAGATCCCGATCTGCGAGCGCCTCTACGACAGCGAGGACGCGGTGTTTGGACCGTTCGCGGCGTACCCGCGCGGCGAGCACGTCGTGGACCGAGACGGCTGCGAGCCGGGCACCCAGGCGATCTCGGGGTTGGCGTTCTACTCGGGCGGCGCGTACCCAGATCGGTATCGAGGCGCGCTTTTCTTCTCAGACTTCGCACGAAGATGCATCTGGACGGTGCTGCCCGGTGAGAACGGCCGACCCGACCCACGACGGACCGAGCTCTTCCGCGCCGGTGTTCGAAGCCCCGTCTACCTCACGACCGGGCCCGGCGGCGATCTCTATTACGTCGACTTTTTCGGAGGCGCCGTCAGGCGCTTGCGGTACGCAGGCAGTCGTTGAGCGCCTCTGAGGTCAGATGCGTCGACCGGTCGGTTCAGACGGCCGCCCGAGTGAATCGGGCGGCCTGATGGTCGGCGCCGCAAGCGGCGCCTCAGTTGATTTCGTCGGAGCCGCCGTCAGGCGCTTGGGGTACGCGGGCGCGCCCGGCTAGGCCGCGGCGGCGGCAGAGAGTGCGGCCTCCACCGAACCAGCGCCCTCGCGCAGGACCACCGGCTCCGGGC
>JBKOXM010000107.1:0-10276 GCA_046724925.1 Actinomycetota bacterium
CTTCCGCGATCACTACCTCGACCTGCCCTTCGACCTCTCGAAGGTGCTCTTCATCTGCACGGCCAACCAGCTCGAGACGATTCCGGGCCCGCTGCTCGACCGTATGGACGTGATCCCGCTCTCGGGTTACACGGAGGACGAGAAGTTCGGGATCGCGCGCAAGTACCTCGTGCCGAAGCAGCTGAGCGAGCACGGGCTCGATGCCGAGCACGTCGCGATCGCAGACAAGGCCCTGCGCGTGATCATCCGCGAGTACACGCGCGAGGCAGGCGTGCGGAGCCTCGAACGGCAGATCGCCTCCGCCTTCCGGAAGGCAGCTCGAGAGATCGCGGAGGGCAAGACGGGCAAGATTCGGATCGACGAGCGCAAGACACGCAAGTGGCTCGGGCCGCGGCGGTTCTCCGGCGAGGTGCGCAAGCGCACGTCGGATCCAGGTGTCGCGACCGGCCTGGCGGTCACCGCCGTTGGCGGCGACGTCCTCTTCATCGAGGCGACCGGGTATCCGGGCAAAGGGCGCCTGACGATCACCGGCCAGATCGGCGAGGTGATGCAGGAGTCGGCGCAGGCCGCGCTCTCGTGGGTGCGGTCGCATGCGATCGAGCTCTCACTCGACCCTGCTTGGTTCACCGCACACGACGTCCATATCCACGTGCCTGCCGGCGCGGTTCCGAAGGACGGGCCCTCGGCCGGGATCGCTATGGCCACTGCGGTTGTTTCGCTCGTGAGCGAACGACCGGTCTCCGAGGACGTCGGCATGACCGGCGAGATCACGCTCACCGGCCAGGTGCTCCCCATCGGCGGAGTGAAGGACAAGGCCCTCGCGGCACAGCGCGCCGGCCTCAAGCGAGTCGTCCTGCCGCGCGAGAACGAGCCGGATCTCGAGGAGCTGCCGAAGGAGACACGTAATGCGCTCGAGTTCGTGCTCGCCGACTCGCTCTCCGAGGTGCTCGACGCCGCTTTCGACGGCTCGCCGCTCCGGGAAGTTCGGCCGCTCGAGTCGCCGCAGGCGGCTATGCCAGCCTGAACTCGCCGGGTCCGATTCTCTCTTCACCCCAGACGCTGCGTAGGACGGCCTGAGGTAGGGCGCCGAGTCGGCGCCCTAGGTCAGCCTGAACGACGAGAACACCGTCTCGCAGGCATTCTCACCGTGCTCTGGGTCGTTCGCGTCCCAGCGACAGAGCAGCTGGTATTCGCGCCTTCCGTCCAGCACGAACCCAACCCGCTCGATCCGGCGGCCGCCGTCGCGAGAGTAGGCGATGTCGTAGACGCGCGCGCGTCGGCCCGAGATGACAACGGTGCGGCCGGGGGAACGCGCCGCGTCGGGCGCAAGGCGTTCCGCGAGCTGGGAAGCGACGCTGTCCAGCTCGGTAACCACGCTCGGCCAGAGTGCCGGTCTGTACGTTCGCGCGAGCCGGAACGTCGCGACCTCGACGTGCTCGACAGCGTCCTCCGAAGGCGCAGCTCTCAGGCGCCTCATCCCCACAGTCGACTCCCATGATCCCGGAACTGACACGGTGTATCCGTTTCCCTGAACGACACGTGGTTCCGACTCGTTGCTTCCTCCGCAGCCGGTGATCCCCGCGACCAGGGCGCAAAGCAGAACGAGCGGCTGTTTGCCTCGTCTGCGGGCGGGTAGAGTCGGCTTAGCTGGAAGCAACTGAAAGGACATTCGAAGCATGGCGAAGACCAAAGACAAAGTCAGTTCCGCCGCCGGCAATGTCAGACCGTACGTCGAGCGCGCGATGCATGACGAGGATCTGCGCGACAACGTGCGAGACGCGTTCGAGGCGGCGCGCAGCGTCTACAACGAGCTGATCGGCCCCCGCGGCCTCGTGCCGCTCGCGACCCGTGTGGCAACCGACGAGGAGATTCAGGATCAGCTCCGCTCGGCCGTCGAGGAACTTCGCCGCGCGGCCGATCGCCTGAGGGGCAAGGAAGACCACGGAACGCGCAACGCGATGTTGCTCCTGACAGGGATCGCTCTGGGCATCCTCTTCAACCCCGTCACCGGACCGGCCACACGGAGCTGGCTGAAGGACCGCGTGTTCGGCGGCGGTGAAGAGTTCACCTACCAGGGGAACTCGGGCGCCGCCCCAACCTAGGTCGTTTAGCGCTCGGCGGCGGCCCTCGCCGCCGGGCGCGTGGTCGCCTGGACGAGGCGACCATCGCCTTCCGCCGAGACCGGGGCAACAAACGCCCTCGCGATCGACCCCGGGCGAAGCCCGTTCGCGGTCGAGATGTCGGCGACCTGGAGCAGGATCGCGCCGGGCTTGGGGGCGTCAGCTGAGATCGCAACGGGCGGCGCCCAGCCGGCTACGCCGCTGAAGCGCAGATCTTCGAGGTGCCGCCAGGCCATCAGGTATGGGTAGGGATTGACTGCGCCGTCGTAGCCGAGACCCAGGTACCCGACAGGATGGATCTCGAAATGAAGGTGATACGGAGTCCCCTGGGCGTCACCTGAGTTACCGACGAACCCGATCACGTCACCGGCCTGGACACGCGCACCGTTGACGGCAAGCGGCGAGAACGCCGAGAGATGGGCGTAGTAGAACTGGTTGCCCTGCCCGTCTCGGAGCCACAGCCGGTATCCGCCGATGTCGTTCCAGCCGATCGAGAACAGGGTGCCTCGGGCGATGGCGAGCAACGGAGCCCCGAGCGGCGCGAAGATGTCGTTGCCGTGATGCCACCCTGTGTCGGCCCGCGGCGCGCCCCAGTCGTTCGTGAACGACGACGGGCCGTAGACGGGGAACACATACCCGCCCGCCGTGAGCTTTGGATGAACGCCGAGCGGAGCGTTCCGGATCCGCGGCGCCGGTATGCCCGAGTCGTCGGGCTCCGGCGGCTTCAACTGGGCTACCTTCGGCGTTCCCCTCTTGTTCCCGTTCTTGCCAGCCCCGAGCGCGCCTTCCGCGCCCGGGCTCGTCGGCTGTTGTGACGGGGTCGGCGCTTCCGCGGCTGCCTCCGCGTACCCGACGAGAACCTGCGTCCCCGCCGGAAGGCCACCGTGGTCGGCGGTCAATCGGATCGCAAGCGTCGTGACGTTGCCGCGGTAGATCCTCGCCTCCGGAGCCGTCGCCTGCGACAGGACGCTGAGCGTTCCCCAGTCGCCGAGGGCGATCGTGCCGGAGCTGACGCTTTGACCGAGCGCCACCAGCCCGGTCACGCTCGAGCCGGAGAAGTCGCCGCGCGCACCGCCCGCGTTCGCCCGCGCCTGCGCCCGCGCTTTGATCGAGGTCGCAGTGATCTCCCCTCCGAACATCGAGAAGCCCGTCACCTCGCTCGACGCCGTCGCGACAGGGCTCTGGCCTGCATGCGCCGAGGCGCTCGCCGTCGACGAGGAGATGACGACTCCGTTGGCGTCCGGATACGCGAGCGGCCCGCCGAAGACGACCGCGTCGGTGGGAGCCGCCACGGTGGGCGTGGCGGCTCCGCCCTGACCCGGGACGAGCACTTTGATCGCGTATGCGCGTGCGGACGCACCGCCGTCTCGGTCGCCGGCCACCGCGCTCGCCGACCCGACGAGCAGCAGCAGGAGCAGGACGACCCACAGGCCGTTCACGACGACTGAGCCGCGCCGCATCACAGGCGACCCATTATCGGCAATCGCGCCGACGAATGGGAACTCGATTCGTCTGCACGCTCCGAACGCCTGCGTTCTTGAAGTGAGAATCAGTATCAACTACGCTCTCGGAGGTGAGCAGCCGTCGGCTCGAGCTCCCGGCCCGTGCGAGATCGACGCCCCAGCGGCGCGCTGTTCTGGAGGCGATCGAGCGGCAACGGCGGACCTTCACGGTCGTCGACGTGTACGACCGTGCCCGCAAGCACGCGCCCGGTCTCGGCCTCGCGACCGTCTACCGCACGGTCGAGCTGCTGCGGCGCAGTGGTGTCGTCCGGCGGCTGCCCGGTGATGAGGCGACCTACGTCCGCTGCCGGCCCGGTCACCATCACCATCTCGTCTGCCTTTCCTGCGGGTCGGTCGAGGAGACCGAGCTCTGCGCGGCACCGCCCGCGGCTGAGATCGAGCAGAAGCACGGATTCGCCGCCCAGACCCACGAGCTCGACATCTACGGCACCTGCGCCGCCTGCGGATGAAGTGCTCCGTGCGGCTGGTCGCTTCCGCGGCCGTTCTCCTGGCTTGCGCCGTCGCCTGCGGCGGAGCGGGCAGCGCGAGCGGGAGCGGCAAGACGACGGTCGTGGGTGCCTTCTATCCGCTCGTATACGCGGCCGAGGAGATCGGAGGGCGGGGGGTGGCGGTGACCAATCTCACACCAGCCGGTGTCGAGCCGCATGACGTCGAGCTATCGGCGCGAGAGGTCGCTCGAGTGCGAGACACCGATGTGGTGCTGTACCTCGATTCCGGCTTCCAGCCCGCGCTGGAGCGGGCCGTTGACGGCGCGAAAGGACGAGCTGTGGATCTCCTGGCCGACCTGCCCCTGCGAAGGCCGGCTGAACCGGAAGCGGAGGAGACGGCTGATCCGCACGTGTGGCTCGACCCACTCCTGTACGCGCGAATCGCCCACCGAATCGGCGACGTGCTCGGGGGAAAGGGCAAGGCGGAGGAGTTCGCCGGGAAGCTACGAGCGCTCGATCGCGATTACAAGACCGGCCTGAAAACGTGCATCCGCCGCGACATCGTCACCAGCCATGCCGCGTTCGGCTACCTGGCGCAGCGATACGGCCTCCGGCAGATCGCGCTGACTGGCCTCTCACCTGAGGCGGAGCCAACACCGCGGGAGCTGGAGCGCGTCGTCGAGAGCGTCCGCCGGCGTGGAGCGACGACGATTTTCTTCGAGACCCTGATCTCACCGGACCTGGCCAAAACCGTCGCTCGTGAGACCGGCGCAACGACAGCAGTCCTCAACCCACTCGAAGGATTGACCGAGGAGGAGCTGGCCTCGGGCGTGAACTACTTCACGGTCATGCGCGAGAATCTGCGCGCACTGAGGCGCGCCTTGGGATGCCGCTAGCAGTCGAGCTTCGGGACGCCGACTTCTCGTACCGGCACGGTCAGCCGGTGCTGCGCGACGTCGACCTCTCTGTCGAATCCGGCGAGTTTCTCGCCATCGCGGGCCCCAACGGCGGAGGGAAGACCACATTGATCCGGCTCATCCTGGGCCTCTACAGGCCGACACGTGGGGTGGCCCGACTCTTCGGGGAGCCAGCTCATCGTTTTTCGCGGCGAGCCGAGCTCGGGTATGTCGCCCAACGCGCACAGGTCGGAGGAGAAACTGCCGCGACCGTCCGTGAGGTTGTCAGCGCCGGTCGCGTGGCGGGAGGCAGGCTCCTCGGCCCACTCCCGAGCCGGGATCGCGTTGTCGTTGAGATGGCGCTCAACCGAGTCGGAATTCGTGAGCTGGCCGACGTGCCCTTGGAGCGGCTGTCCGGCGGTCAGCAGCAGCGCGCCTTGATCGCAAAGGCGCTCGCAGGCGAGCCGAAGTTGCTCGTCCTCGACGAGCCGACGACAGGCGTCGATGTCGAGTCGCAAGAGGCGCTCGGATCGCTGCTCGACCGCCTGAACCGCGACCTCGGAGTCACCGTCTTGTACGTCTCCCACGAATTCGGAGCGGTCGAGCACGTCGTCCAACGACTTCTGCTGGTGCGAGGACGGATCGTCTTCGACGGCACCCCATCGCAATTGCCAGAACTCTGGCACGACCCCTCGCACGTCCATGCTTGATCAAGAGTTCATGCGGCTGGCGTTCGCCGCCGGCGCCGTCGTCGGCATTCTCGCTCCGGCCGTCGGCTTCTTTCTCGTCCAGCGAAGGCTCGCCTTGATCGGGGATGGCATCGGTCACGTCGCATTTGCCGGCGTCGCAGCGGGGTATTTACTCGGCATCTCCCCCGTGCTCGGGGCGCTCGTCGCCTCGACGCTCGGCGCGATCGCGGTGGAATGGCTCCGAGCCCGAAGGTTCACGGCCGGTGACCAAGCGCTCGCACTCATCTTCTACATCGGCATCGCCGCCGGAGTGGTTCTCGTCTCGGCCGCGGGCGCTCTAAACGTGAACCTGTTCACATACCTCTTCGGATCGATCCTCACCGTGACTCGCAGCGACTTGGCGGTCGTAGTCGGGCTCGGCGCAACTGCCCTCATCGTGGTCGGACTTCTCTACCGTGCCCTCGCTGCGATCGTCCTCGATGAGGAAGGAGCACGAGTGACCGGTTTACCGATCGGCGCCCTGAACGGAACGCTCGCGGTGCTCGCAGCCGTGACGATCACAGCCTCGATGCGAATCGTCGGGATCCTGCTGATTGCCGCACTCATGGTCCTCCCGGTCGTCGCGGCGGGAAGAATCGCATGGAGCATGCGCTCGGCCTTTGGGCTTTCGATAGCGATCGGCCTCGCCTCGGCCCTTGGCGGGCTGACCATTGCGTATTACGGCGACCTGCCCCCCGGAGGGACGATCGTGCTTCTGGCAGCTGCTTTCTTCCTCGTTACGAGCACTGCCGATGCGGTGAGAACCAGATAGCGGCTCCGCCCGAGGCGACCGACCGGATCTCCAAACTCTTTCGATGCGGCGGAGCCTCGTCGCCCAGCTTCTCGCAATGCTGTTGATCGTGGTCGCCGCCGCGACCGTTATCGGGATCGTGGCCCTATGGCCGAAGCGTGAGATCCCGCAGCCGCAGGGCCTCGTCCCCCCGCCGACCGAGCGCGCAAGGGTGACCCGTGCGGAGGAGGTGAAGTGCGGACCTGCGACCAGGGAGACACGCTGCGTGCGCGTGACCGCAGAAATACAGACTGGGAAAGACAAGGGCTTGCGCTTCAACTTCACCAGCGCAGCGTTCGAGGCGAAGTTCAGCGTCGGCGATCGGATTCGTGTCTACAAGAACCGCCTTCCGGAGGGCGCCACCCTGCGCGGAGCCCGACTCGAGCCGTACTCATTTTCCGATTTCGAGCGCGGGCGGTCGATGTTCTGGCTTGCGCTCGTCTTCGCCGCGCTCGTGATCGCCACTGGGCGCTGGCAGGGGGTTCGTGCGCTCGCCGGATTGGTAGCCAGCCTCGCGATCGTCGTCTTCTTCATCGTCCCGGCGATCCTCAGCGGCCAACCACCGGCTACGGTCGCGTTGGTCGGCGCGTTCGCAGTGATGCTGGCGACGATCCCGCTCGCGCACGGGCTCGGAGTAAAAACGCTTGCGGCCTGTCTCGGCACTGCGGGCGCCCTCTTGCTGACACTTATGCTCGCGGACTTTGCGACGGGCTTCGCCCATCTGAGCGGCGTGACCTCCGAGGAGGCCGCATTCCTGCGCGCAACGAACCACGACATTTCGCTGCAGGGCCTGCTCCTTGCCGGCATGGTGATCGGCGCGCTCGGTGTGCTCGACGACCTCACCGTCAGCCAGGCTTCGACCGTCCTCGCGCTCCGACGAGCCAATCCGAGGCTCGGTTTTCGCCAGCTCTTCAGCGGCGCGCTCGATGTTGGCCACGACCACATCGCGGCGACCGTGAACACGCTCGTGCTCGCCTATGCCGGCGCGTCGCTGCCGGTGCTGCTGATCTTCAGCCTCGCGGATACGCCGGCGCTGGACGCGCTCAACTTCGAAGCGGTCTCCGAGCAGGTCGTGGCGACGCTCGTCGGCTCGATCGGTCTGATCGCCGCCGTCCCGCTGACGACCGCGTTGGCCGCCCTGCTCGCCACCCAGGTGCCGCGCGAGTCGCTCACGGACGCGCACGCGGGCCACGCACACTGATTCGCGCAGGTCGCGAAGACCTGTCTACTCGAGCTGTTTGCGAGCGAAGTCGCGAAAACGGTCGCGCGCCGCTTCGTCGGGGCCGAGTAGTTCCTCGTCGGAGTACTTCGGGTCGGCAGCGACCTCCTGCGCGACCGCCCGCACCTCGTCCTCCAGAGCCTGCGCGTGCGCAGGATTCGCGAGCAATCTCTCGACCCACTCGTCCGAGCCGTCGTACTGCTCGATCTCGTCGTCGAACAGGAGTTGGCCGAGCACGAGCCCGACGCGGATATAGGCGAACGTCCGAAACGCGAGCACGCGTCGAGGAGACCTGACGAGCCGCTCGATGTCGGCGTTGTCATGCTGGATTCGCTCGACGATGCTGCCGATCGGCTCGTCGACAAGCGGAAGCCAGACCTCGTCGGGCTCTGCCATGCAGGAAGGATGGACTATCTCACGCGGGTGCGCCAGACGAGTTGGCCGGCGACTCCGAGCATCAGCAGCGCGAACAGCTTGCGCAATACGTGCTCGGGCAACGCGAGAGCGGCGAAGGCGCCTGCCTGGACCCCCACGACGGAGGTGCACCCGATCACCAAGGCTGCCTTCCAGTCGACGTTGCCGTAGCGCGCCTGGCGCCACGTTCCCGCTGCGACCGTGGGAATGATCGCGAGCAGCGAGGTTGCCTCGGCCTCGACCTGACTCAGCCCGAGCGCGACGAGCGTCGGCACGAAGAGGATGCCGCCACCGACCCCGAAGAGGCCGGCGACGATGCCGGCGGCGAAGCCGAGCGCGATTGCAAGCGCGACGAGGGTCACTCGACTAGGAGCCAGACGGCAACGACGACGAGAAAGGCGGCGAAGGCGATCGTGAGCGCGCGTCCTTGCAACCGCTGCTGAAGCGCGGTACCGACGGTCGCGCCGAGGGCCGCCGGGAGCCCGACGAGCGCACCCGCCGCAGGTTCGACCTCCCCGTGAAACGCGTAGGTGACCACCCCGGCGAGGGCGGTCAAGCCGATCGCGGCGAGCGAGGTCGCCATTGCCGAGCGCTCGGCATACCCGGCGGCCAGGATCAAGAGCGGCACGATCACGACTCCGCCGCCGAGCCCGAACAGCGCGCTGAAGAAGCCGGCGACGACGCCGATCGCGACGAGGCGCACGCGAATATCGTAGGTGGGTGGAGAGCTCGACGCTGATCGCGCAGCTCGCTCATAAGCCTGCCTCCGCAGCAGTCCTCCTCGACGTGGACGGGGTCCTCGCCCCGATCGTCCCGAGGCCCGAAGACGCCACTGTGCCCGACGACGCGCGGGCCGAACTCAGACGGCTGGTCGGCAAGTACGCGCTCGTTGCCTGCGTGAGTGGACGCACCGGGGCCGACGCGCGCCGGATCGTCGGTCTCGAGGGCGTGGAGTACGTCGGCGTGCACGGTCTCGAGCTCGAGCCCGAGGCGGAGGAGTGGCGCGAGCGGCTTCACGATTTCGCGGACAGCGTCGACTGGCCGGGGGAAGAGATCGAGGACAAGGGCCTGACGGTCTCGTTTCACTACAGGCGGCTACCCAAAGCGGCCGCTGACGAGGCGCTGGAGATCGCGGCGCGAGCGAGAGCAGTCGGGCTCGTCCCGCTCCTGGGACGACAGGTGGTCGAGTTGCGCCCGCCCGTCGCCGCAGACAAGGGCACCGCAGTTCGCCGGCTCCTCTCAGACCGCGGTCTGCAGCGCGCGCTCTACGCGGGCGACGACACAACCGACCTCGACGCGTTCGCAGCGCTCGACGGCCTCGAGCTCGCGGTTCGCGTGGCAGTCCGTTCCGACGAGGGCCCGCCCGACCTCGAGCGCTCGGCCGACGTCGTCGTCGAGGGACCGGCCCAGCTCGTCAGCCTGCTGCGCTTGCTCTGAGAACTTCCCATGCGCGGCGGACGTCTTCCTCCGTCGTGCGCGCGTTGCCGATCGCGAGCCGGAGCACATAGCGGCCGTCCAGCCTCGTGTGCGACAGGAACGCCTCGCCGCTCCGGTTCACCGCCTCGAGGATGCGTTCGTTCTCCTCATCGGGCGCGTCGCGGCGGAAGCAGACGAGGGAGAAGCGCCGTGGCGCAGCGAGCTCCCAGCCGGGCTCGTCCCGAACCCAGCGCTCGAACAGCTCGGCCAGTCGAACGTGCTCCCGGATCATGGCCTGAAGGCCCTCGCGGCCGTAGCAGCGGAGAACTGCCCACAGCTTCAGTGCGCGGAAGCGCCGGCCGAGAGGCACCGAGACCTCGTTCAGGCTCACGACCTCCTCCGAGACTCGAAGATACTCGGGAACGAGGCTTAGCGCCTCGCGAAACGCGTCGACGCGACGCGTCCAGAGCGCCGAGCAGTCCATCGGCGTCGCGAGCCACTTGTGGGGGTTGACGACGACCGAGTCGGCTCGCTCCCAGCCCGCGAACTGCGGGCGCAGCTCTGGGCAGACGGCCGCCGCTCCCGCATAGGCCGCGTCGACGTGCAGCCACGTTCCGGCAGCAGCGCAGGCATCGGCAATCGCTTCGACGGGATCGATCGACGCGCTCGACGTTGTCCCGATCGTCGCCACGACGGCACACGCGTCCTCGAGCTCCAGCAGCTCGGGCCGGAGGCGGAACTC
>JBKOXM010000065.1:0-2340 GCA_046724925.1 Actinomycetota bacterium
CCTATACGCGGTCGTCGGCAGCGTCAGATGTGTATAAGAGACAGCGGCCGGTGGTACGTCGGCCGGAAGCACGTCCGGGGGACACGCGAAGAGGTTCGAGACCAGGCCAAAGGTCACTTGCAAGTCGAGCGCCCCGGCCGCGGCCTGCGGCTCCGACGCCGCCGGAGCGGCGACCGTCGCCGCGGCGACGAGCGTGAGACCGAGCGCGATTCCGACGCCTCGACTCCTTGTGTCCCTCCTGAGTCGCGTCAAATCCAACAGAACAGTAAACGACCGAGACTTGAGCTTTAGGGCGTCGCACAGCCGCTACGCCTCACTGCTGACCTTGCCCGAGCTCGATGTCGGCTACCGCCTCGTCGTCGCCGAACTCGGCTAAGCCCGGCCCACCGCTTCTCTCGTCACGTGCCCTTCGGGGGGCCGACTCGTGGCTAGGGCCTCGTTGCCAGATTGGTGTTGCGATGGCTGCGAGGAGGACGGTTGCGGCGCCAGAAGCGGTGAGCGTCCCCTTGGCGCCGAGGCTGGCCACGATCGGGCCGCCGATTGCGGTGCCGAGCGGGGTCGCGACGATGAGCGCGGCGCTGCGGGCGGCGAGGACGCTTGGCAGGTTCGCGGTTGTGGTGATCGACTGGAAGAGCGCGTACGTGAGGGGAACAAAGGGGCCGTAGACAAGGCCACCGACGGCAAAACAGACGAGAGTGACGGCAGGCGGCGCGAAGGCGAACGCAACCAGGCAGGCGCCCCAGCCGGCGACGCACGACGGGTGGCGCGGCTGCGGAGCATGCCGATGACGAGTGTCGACGCGAGGGCCCCGACGGCGAAGCTCGTCCAGTAGGCGCCAAGCAGCCTGGCATCTGCGTCCAGATCGTGGGCGACATAGACCGGAAGGGCGACCTCGACGGGCCCGTAGAGGAAGAAGAACAGCATGTGAGGACGATCAGACCGAGCAGGTCGTGACGGCGGAGGAGACGGAAGCCGGATTCGGCTGCTCGCGTATCGACCGGCTGCTCGGTCGTCGGGGTGGCGGTATGCGTGCGCCAAGCTTGGCCGCCGAGGAAGGCGAAGGAGGCCGCATCGAACGCGAGCACCCAGCCGGGCGCGATCCTCGAAAGAAGCAGGCCGGCCATAGCCGGCCCGACGATGGTCGCGAGCCAGATCTGTGCGCTCGCGAGTGAGTTTGCGGCGAGACGTCCGTCCGCTCCGCCGAGCTCCGCGAGCATGGTGTACTGGCCTGCGTTCCCCCAGCTCGCCAGGAGCGACGAGCCCGCAAGTAGTGCGACATATGCAATCGGTGAGAGCGCTCCGGTCGCGGCGAGCACGGCGATCGTGCCGAGGCAGCCCGCGCGAAGCAGGCAGTGGCCGAAAACGAGAGCACGAGCGGGACGGTCGCGGAGGTACCTGCCGAGCGCGAGCGCCCCGACCGCGGCCGGCAGGGTGTAGGCGGCGAGAGTAAGCCCAACAAACAGGCCGAGTTTCCCGGCCGGGGCCGTCTGTACGGCAAGCCACGCGATCGTGACAGTGCTCATCCCGTCGCCTAGGGACGAGACGCCGAGTCCCGACAACAGCCGCCGTGCGCGACGGTCTCGTAGCAGCACTCGATACGCGTGCGGGATCACAGGTCTCCGGCCGCGACGCCACGCTCGTCGTGCGGTTGGTCGACGGTCCCGCCGTGGCTGGTGGCTAGCTCAGTCCTCAGCTCACCGCTTTCTTCACGAGCGTGGCGATCTTCTTCTCGTCGGCTTTGGTCAGCTTCGTCAAGGCGAACGCGATCGGCCACATGGAGCCGTCGTCGAGCTTCGCGCTGTCGTTGAAGCCGAACATCGCGTACCGCTCTTTGAACTTCGCCGCGTTCCGGAAGAAGCAGACGACCTTGCCTTCCTTGTTCGCGTACGCGGGCATCCCGTACCAGGTCTTTGGCGAGAGGGCCGGCGCCGCCTCCTTGATGAGCGCGTGGAGCCGCTCCGCCGTGCCGCGATCCTGTTTTGGCATCTCGGCGATCTTCGCGAGCACGGCGCGCTCATCATTCGCGCCGCGCGCCTCCGCCCTCAGCTCTTGGGCGCGCGCCTTCGCCGCGGCTCGTTCCTCGGCCGTGAATCCCTTGGACTTCTTGCCGCTCGCGGCGGTGTTCTTGGCGGACTTCTGGGTTGCCTTCTTTGCGCTCATCGTTTCCTCCTTTGCAGGCTCTCTCGCCGGATGCTCGCACTCATCGTGTCTCGATTAGCCGTTGCAGCAGCGCGTCGACGCGCTCGAAGCCGCTCTTCGCTCCTTCCTCGACGCCGTACTGCATCGTCGTGTCCCGCTCCTCGGTCGTAGCGAAGTGCATCGTCTGCGTCAGCTTCGTCC
>JBKOXM010000177.1:0-5216 GCA_046724925.1 Actinomycetota bacterium
GGCTAACGCAGCCTCGTTCGGGGCCGGCGATCCAGACACAGCTCTGGCACCGCGACGCCGACGACGTGATGAACGTGAAGATGTTCGTCTACTTCACCGACGTCACGCGGCCGGCCGGACCGCTGACCTATGCGCCCGGAACCCATCCGTTGGGATCCCGAAGGCAGCTCCCCGAGCGCGACGAGCAGGCCAGGAGCACGGACGAGCAGCTGGCAAAGGTGGCGCCCGAGCAGGAGTGGGTCCTCTGCGAGGGCCCTCGTGGAACGGTGGTCTTCGCCGACACCTGCGGCTACCACAAGCAGCTCAAGCCGGAGAGCCTCGACCGCGTGCTGCTGATGTCGCACTACGTGTCTGGGACGCCGTACGTGCCCCGAGAGCTCGAGCTTCACGGAGTCGACGAGAGCGGTCTGAACGACGATCAGTACTACGCAGTCTTCGATCGCCCGCGTTAACGCGCGAGGCGCGCAGCCAGACCTGCGACACCGTCCGCCCACGCCTCAGGCGTAAAGCGGCGCGCGACCTCGAGCGAGCGAGCACCGGCGGCAATCCGGAACTCCTCGTTCTCGGCGAGCCGCATCAGCGCGTCGGCAAGGGCGAGCTCGTCGCCGGCCGGTACGACGAAGCCGTTGACGCCGTCCTCGATCAAATCGCGCGCAGCGCCGACCTCCTCGGTGGCGACGAGCGGCAGGCCGGCCGCGGCGGCCTCGTTCAGCACCATGCCCCAAGGCTCGGAGCGCGAGGGGAGGACGAAGACATCGGCAGCCGCATAGCGCTCGACGAGCTCGTCGCGGCCGAGCGGTCCGACGAAGCGGACTCGCCCGTTGGCCAGGCTGCGCAGGCGGCTCTCGTCGCGGCCCGAACCGACGAGCTCGAGCGAGCCCGGAACGCGTTCAAGGGCGCGCAGGAGCACATCGAGCCCCTTCTCGGGATCGAGGCGCCCCGCGTAGAGGAACGTGCAATCCGAACGGCCGCGCCGGGCAACGGCGGCGCGGCTGTAGAGCTCGGCGTCGACGGCGTTGGGAGCGACTGCGATGCGCTCTTCCGCGACGCCGAAGCGTCGAACATAGTCCGCCGCCGCCGCACCCGGGACGAAGAAGCCCGAAGCGCCGCGCACCATCGCACGCCGCGCCAGCGCGACGGGCTTCGCCGTCGAACGCTGATCGCGTCCGGTCGACTCCACCCAGACGAGCAGCGGGATCGCGCGAGCTCGGCAGTACGCCAGCGCCTGCCAGAACGCGGGCTGATGCCACCCGCCGACGCCGACGGCGTCCGGTCGAAAGCGGCGCAGCTCGCTCAGGACCCCTCGGTTGACGACCAGCCAGCGTCCGCCGCGGCGGATTTGTGTGCCGGGAAAGACCCGGCTTGGGAAGCGCCATTCGTCGCGGTGCGCGCCGTAGAAAGACCTCCGCGGGTCCGCGGCTGCGAGGAAGAGGGCCCGGAAGTCGACGTCGGGGCGGGCGGCAATCGCGTTGAACAGCGGGATCCGGTACGGGGCCGGGATCTCCGTGAGGAGTGCGAGCCTCAAGAGGGACTCTCTCGCGTGACGAGCGAGGCGACGAGCCGCTTCGCGACCCAAGGCTTGCGGATCAACGCCGGGTCGAGTCGAAGCGCGCTCAGCAGATGGCGGCGCGAAGCCGCTTGATCTCCCAAGACCGCCCAGCTGCGGGAGAGCATGAGCAGGAAATTTCGTCTGGCGAGCCGCGCATCTGGCACGTCGGCACGTTCGTCGAGCAGGCGCAGGTGCTTCTCGGCTGTCTGGATCTGCCCCATGGTCAGCTCGTACGTCGTCATCTGGCCGGGATGGAGTCGGTAGCGGGCGACCGCCTCGCCTTCGAGGAAGACCACCCGCCAGTCGATCGCCAGCCTCAGGTAGAGGTCGTAGTCGTCGAGCAGTAACTGCGGGTCGTAAAGACCGGCGGCCTTGATCGCTGCGACGCGAGCGGTCAGCGCCGAGCTGAAGCAGCGGCACTCGAACGCATACCCCGCGTAGGTGACGCCGTTCCGGTGAGCGGCGCTGAACAGCCGGTGGTGGTGGTCGGTCTCGGCGGCGAGCAGGCGACCCTCGCCGTCGATCACGTCGACGTGGCCGTGCACCATCCCGACGCGCTCGTCGGCGTCGAGCACCGGGACTTCTCGCGCGAGCTTGTCCGGGAGCCAGAGGTCGTCGGAGTCGAGGAACGAGATGTAGTCCCCGCGCGCCTCGCGCACGGCCGTGTTGCGCGCCGCCGAGCGACCGCCGTTCTCCTGTCTGATCACGCGGATTCGGTCGCCGTAGCTTGCGAGCACCTCGGCCGTCGCGTCCGTCGAACCGTCGTCGACGACCAGAACCTCGAGCTCGCCGTCGTAGGTTTGCGCGAAAGCGCTCTCGATCGCGCCGGGGATGTAGTCCGCCCGGTTGTAGGTCGGGATCGCCGCGGTGACGCTCACGGGCGGCGTCAGGCGAGGACCTCGTCGTAGATCTCGAGAATTCGCCTTTCCATCGCCTCGGCCGAGAAGCTTTCCGCCACTCGCCGGCGACCGGCCTCACCCATGCGCTCGCGCAGCTCACGATCGTCCAGCAGGCGCCGCAGCGCCTCCGCGAGCGCGCGCGGGTCGCGCGGCGGCACGAGGAACCCGGTCTCGCCGTCTGCCACGACCTCCGGCGTCCCACCAACCGGGGTGGCGACTACGGGCCGTCGCCGCGCCATCGCCTCGAGGACGACGAGGGGAAGGCCTTCGGTCCAGGACGGGAGGACGAACACGTCGAGCTCGCCGAGCAGGCGGGCGGCGTCGCTGCGGTGACCCGCGAAGACGACACGGTCTCTGACTCCGAGGCTTTCAGCCCGGCGCTCGAGGCCGGCTTGGAAGGCACCGCCCTGCTCGTGATCCATTCCGAACAGAACCAGCCGCGTCTCGGGCAGCGACGCCAGCGCCTCGATCAACTCGCGCTGGCCCTTGACGTCGCACAGCCGTCCGATCTCACCGAGCAGGGGCACGTCGAGAGGAATGCCGAGTTCGGTGCGAAGTCCACCAGCGTCTCCGGCGCCGTCGAGCGGAACGCCGTTGTAGACGACCTCGATCCGTCCCACCGGATATCCCTGGCGCTCGTAGGCGCGGCGGGTGTCCTCGGAGACGGCGATCAACCGCGCACATCTTCCTGCGGTCCAGCTGTCGAGCCTGCGCAAGACCGGCTTGGTCACCGGACGGAAGTAGTTCTCGATGTGCAGATGTGAGACGACCGGAATCGGAGCAGACAGCCTGCTGACGACGTTCGCGGCGGCGAGCGTGTGCGTGTGAAGGAGGTCGGCCTCACGCAGCAGCCTGCGCAATCGGCCGGCCGACCGGACGCGATACGTGCGGTTCACGTCGACGATCTCTGCGGGGAATCCCTGGGCGCGCACCTGCGAGACGAAGGCGCCCTCGGCGGGAGCGACGAACGACACGACGTCGCCTCGTGCCCGCGCCGCCTCCGCCAAACGCAGCGCGACGACGTGGCCGCCCGCGACTCCACCCGAAATCACTAGATGAACGATGCGCACCGGGCTCCTTCGATCGGGGGGAACGGAGACGAAGTCACGCCTTCGCCGAAGCTGCGACGACCGCCGGTGACCGGCACACCGCGACGATCTCGGTCGCCTTGTCGAGGTCCTCACGCGAGATCTCGATTCCCTCGAGCGTGACCTCCTCCATGGGTGCCGTTCCGAGCACGGGCCGGCCGAGGCGTCTGAGCAGCGGTACACGTCGACGCAGTCCGAGTACGTCGAGCCGCTGGACGAGCCTGTGCCGTCCGGTCTGGAGCCTCCGCTGGCCGTAGAGCTCGACCTCCTGGAAGTGCGAGCGCAGCAGCCGTTCGAAATCCTCTCGTGCGAGCTCGACTTCGTGGAAAGGGTTCACCGGCGTCGCTGTCGTATGTTCGACGCGCGGCGTCGAGATGAAGCACGTTCCTCCCGGCTTCAGCACGCGAGCAAGCTCGCGGAGGAACCCGTGTCGATCGGCGACGTGCTCGATCGTCTCGAACGCGCAGACGACGTCGAACGAGGCATCGGGCCAGGCCAGGGCGCCGAGGTCCGCGACGTGGAAGTCGATGTTCGGCGCTGCGTAACGACGGCGCGCGTACTCGATCGCGTCCGCGCTCCGGTCGACGCCGACGACGCGTCGCGCCGACGAGGCTAGGTGCGCGCTTCCGTACCCGGCGCCGCAGCCGGCGTCGAGCACGTCCTTGCTCTCGCAGAACGCCCGCGCAAACTCATACCGCTTCAGGTGGATGGCGACGATTCCCGGCTCGGTGTCGTCCGGGACGATCCGCTCGGGGTGCGTGACCGAGTGGCTCACAGTTGCTTCACAGCTCGAAAGTATCCTTGCAGCCGTAGTGCGCGACGCCCTTCGACGCTTCCCCCTGGAGCGCGCGCTGCAGCTGGCAATCGCCTTCTCGATCGTCACCTCGGTGCTGGCCGCAGGCGCGATCCTGGACTGGATTCAGCCCGCTCGGAGGCTCCGCTGGGGCGCGTTGCTCCTCTTCGTCGCGCTCGCCGTTGCGCTCGCGGTCCGAGAACGGCGGAGGGCGGCGCCGAGCCAGGCTGCGATCGGCGCATTGGCGGGCATGTTCCTCGCGCTCGCGCTCGTGTCGACAGCATGGTCGGGTCGACCGTCGCTGACCGTCACTCGCGGCGGCTCTCTGCTGCTCCTGTTCGTCGCCTGCGCCGCAATCGCGTACGCAGCCGCAGGTCGCCCGAGCCTCGTCGAACAGTCGCTCGGTGGCGTCCTGATCGGCGTCGGCGCGGTCGCGGTCGGGGGGTTGCTCGTGCTCCTGTTCGACCACGATCGTGCCGTCGCCCCGGCGACGACGGTGATGCCTTCGCGCTACCAAGGGCTCGGAGGGGGTCCGAACACGGCCATGATGGTCCTTGCGGTAGGAACTCCTCTGGCGGCGTACGTCGCCTTCTCGCGGCGGCGACCGCGGGTGCAACGGCTGGCCGGCGCAGGGCTGCTCGCACTCCTGCTCGGCTCGATCGTCGCCTCCGGCTCGCGTGGCGCGCTCGTCGGCGCCTTCGGTGGACTGCTCGCCTACGCGCTCCTACGTGAGATCGACTGGCGTCGGCGCGGAGCCGCTGCGCTCGCGGTCGTGGCGGCTTTCGCGCTCGCCGTCGGGATCACGCGCATTCCCGACCCGCTTCCACCCGGCTCGACCAACCCACCCGAGGCCGCCGTTGCGGCGACGGCGCCGTACACGCCGGACA
>JBKOXM010000171.1:0-11184 GCA_046724925.1 Actinomycetota bacterium
CCTCAGCTCTCGGCCGTGGAGGTAGACGTTTCGCCCGAGATGGCCGTCATCGTTGCCGCACGTACCTCACTTTGAGGAGAGTCAGGCACCCCGCGGAAAACGCGACCCGTAAGGGCTCCGCGTTTTCGGCGGTTAACCAAAGAAGGCGCGTGCAACGTCGTACCACTCCGGCGGGACCGTCTTGAGTTCGGCGGTCGCGTCGCTCAGTGCGACGTCGACGATCGAGTCGCCATGCAGCGCGGCCATGCGACCGAACCTGTGCTCGTGGACGAGGTCGGCCGCCTTCAATCCGTAGCGCGTCGCGAGGATGCGGTCGCGCGGCGTCGGCGAGCCTCCGCGCTGCACATGACCGAGAACCGTGACTCGGGTCTCGTACCCGGTCCGGGTCTCGATCTCGGCTGCGAGCTCACCGCCCACGCCTCCGAAACTGACGTGGCCGAACTCGTCGCTCGCGCGGGCCTCGGAGGCAACGGTGCGGCGGTCGCCGGACTCGTAGGTCAGCTCGTACCCCTCACTGACGACCACGATGGAGAAGTCCTTGCCGCGGTCGTGCCGACGGCGCAGCTCGCCGCACACCTGCTCGACCGTCATGGGCTGCTCCGGGATCACGATCACGTCGGCACCGCCGGCGATCCCACTCATGACCGCGATCCATCCGGTATGTCGCCCCATCACCTCAACCACCATCACGCGGTTGTGCGACTCAGCAGTCGTGTGCAGCCGGTCGATTGCCTCGGTCGCGATCCAGACCGCCGTGTCGAAACCGAACGTGTAGTCGGTGGCCGAGAGATCGTTGTCGATCGTCTTCGGCACGCCGACCACTGGGAAGTCGAACTCCGCGTGCAGCCGGGATGCCACTCCAAGCGTGTCCTCGCCGCCGATCGCGACGAGCGCTGTGAGGCGTTCTCGCTCGAAGTTGCCGAGGACGCGGTGGACGCCGTCCTCGGTCTTGTAGGGGTTCGTCCGAGTCGTGCCGATGATCGTTCCGCCGCGCGGCAGAATCCCTGAGATCTCGCGCGGCCCGAGCGGCTCGAACCGGCCCTCGACGAGACCCCGCCATCCGTCGCTCACGCCGATTACGTCCGAACCCAGATCGAGGGAGCGCCGAGTGACGGCCCGGATGACCGCGTTCAAGCCGGGGCAGTCACCGCCGCCGGTGAGGATGCCGACTCGCTCAGCCACGGGGGCAGTCAATCAACTTCCGCGAGAGATGCCGAAGGTGGGAGTCGAACCCACACGAGGCTTACGCCTCACTGGATTTTGAGTCCAGCGCGTCTGCCAGTTCCGCCACTTCGGCGCGGTGTCCATGGTACGCGCGGTCGTCGCGCGGCAAGCCCTCGCTTGTGCCTCAGCGTTGGTTCGGGGTTGAAAGCGCCGGGCGAAGTTCAGATACTCCGCTTCTCGCAGCGCGGAAGAGCGGCGTTCGCCATCATATTCCGCAAAGGCGCAGGCGAAAGCTTGACGGAGGAGGCGCAGTTGAGAAAACGTGGGTTACTAGGGTTGTGGATCCTGGTCTTCGCCACGCTGGCGGTCGCTGCTGCCGGCTGCGGCGGTGACGACGGAGGTGGCGGCGAAGCAACCGCGCTCCCTTCGGCGTCATGCGGACCGATCCGCTACGAAGGTGACGGGGAGCCGGACGCCATCATCGCGTCGGACCTCCCGCTGCAGGGCGCAAACCGAGCCCTGACGACCGAGATGGCAGACGCCATCGAGTTCGTCTTGGGCCGCCGCGACTGGAAGGCCGGCGACCTGAACATCGGCTACCAGTCCTGTGACGATTCGACCGCGCAGGCGGGAAGCTGGGACTCCGCGAAGTGTTCTTCGAACGCGAGGGCCTATGCGAACAACAAGTCGGTGATCGGGTTGATCGCGACGTTCAACTCGGGTTGCGCGAAGCTGGTGATTCCGGTTGTGAACCGCGCTCCGAACGGCCCGATTGCGATGGTCAGCCCGGCGAACACGTATCCGGGCCTGACGGAGGGCGGCCCCGGCACCGAGTCGGGCGAGCCTGACAACTACTACCCGACCGGGAAGCGGAACTACGCGCGTGTGGTTTGGAACGACCAGTTCCAGGGCGCCGCGAACGCGCTCTATGCGAAGGAGCTCGGTCTCAAGAAGATCTTCGTGCTGAACGACTCGGAGACCTATGGGAACGGGATCGCGACGTTGTTCGTCGATTACGCCAAGGAGCAGGGGATTACGATCCTCGGCAACCAGAAGTGGGACAAGAACGCGACGAGCTACGAGTCACTGGCGTCTCGCATCAAGGCGGCCGGAGCCGACGCTGTTTTCCTCGGCGGCATCGTCTGCAACAACGGCGGCAAGCTGGTCAAGGACCTGCGTGCAGGTTTGGGTCCGGGCGTGACGATTATCGGGCCGGACGGCTGGACGCCGATCTCGGCGACGATCGAAGGTGCGGGCCCGGCTGCGAACGACATGTACATCAGCCAGCCCGGCATTCCGATCGATCAGCTGAAGGGCGCCGGCAAGGAGTTCGTCGACGAGTTCTTGGCCGAGACCGGGAAGTCGAGCGTCGATCCATACACGGCCTACGCGGCCCAGGCGGCCGAGGTCCTCTTGGACGCGATCGAGAACTCTGGCGCAGATCTGGACACACGCGCCAAGGTCGCCGATCAGCTGTTCAAGACGGATGTGAAGAACGGCATCCTCGGCGACTTCACGATCGACAAGAACGGCGACACCACCCTCGGGACGGTCACGTTCTTCCAGGTCAAGAACGGCGAGCCTCAGTTCGTGAAGACGATCACGCCTGAGCTGAGCTTCGTCGAAGGCGGCGGCGCATAAGCCCCGCCTCAGCGGAGAGGAGACGTAAGCCTGGGGGAGGACCAACGTCCTCCCCCAGCGCTCACTGAGCAATGGCTACTGAGGCGCGACGCGCACCCTTGCCCTCACTGGCGACTCGCCTACCGGCCCAGGCGGGGACGATCCTGGGCGGGCTGCTCGTCGTCTTGATCCTGATCTGGCTCGGCGTCAACCTGGTCAAGGAGCCGGCCGAGTTCTACCGCCTCTTCCTGATCGGCTTCACGAACGGCGCTGTCTACGCGCTCGTGGCGCTCGGGTACTCGCTCGTCTACGGAATCCTCGAGCTGATCAACTTCGCCCACGGCGACGTGTTCATGCTTGGCGGGATGTTCGTCGCGACGCTCGTAGCAAGCTGGGGACTGCAGGCCGGCCAGGACTTCCTCTGGCCCGCGATCCTGCTCATGTTGGTGCTCGTGATGCTCTTCTGCGCAACGCTCAACACGAGCATCGAGCTGATCGCCTACCGGCGCCTGCGGCATGCGCCGCGACTCGCACCTCTGATCACGGCGATCGGGATGTCGTTCATTCTCCAGAACATCGGGCTCGTCTGGAAAGGGCCGCGCCCGACGTCGGTCGAATCCATTCTTCCGAAGGGGGAGGTCTTCACGATCGGAGGCGTCCCGTACACCTGGGACAAGCTGATCGTGATCCTCTTCACGGTGCCCGTGCTGATCGGGCTGATGTGGCTGGTGCAGAGGACACGCCAAGGGAAGGCGATGCGGGCGACCGCGCAGGATCGTGACGCGGCCGCGATCATGGGCATCAACGTCAACCGCACGATCTCGTTCACGTTCTTCGTCGCGGGCGCATTGGCCGGCGCCGCTGGCCTGCTCTATGCGCTTTACATCACGAACATCCGCTACAACGAGGGCTTCCGCCTCGGCCTGATCGCCTTTACCGCTGCCGTCGTCGGTGGCATCGGCAACCTGCCGGGCGCGGTGCTTGGCGGGATGGTGATCGCGTTGATCGAGTCCTTCAACAACGGTCTCGGCTGGGCGACGCCTGGCAGCGACTGGACCCTGTCGATCATCTTCGGGCTGCTGATCCTCATCCTCGTGTTCCGCCCCGAAGGCCTGCTCGGCGAGCGGACTCCGGAGGGCGCGTAGTGCGCCGGCCCGCATTGCAGGATCAGCGGAAGGCGCGCTAGTGGCCCGATCCAGGCGTCAGACGTTTCGCGGCGACCTCAGTCGCAGGTTGCGGCTCGACGAGCTGCGCGCTCGCTGGTACCGGCTCCCACGCCGGGTGCGCCAGCCGTTCGTTCCGGTGCTGGTGTTCGTGCTCGCGGTCTTCTATCCGTTCTACCAAGCCTCGCTGTTCGAGATCCCGCTCTTCGGCGACTTTCCGACCGTCGACACGGCGGTCACGATGCTGATCTTCATCATGATGGCGCTCGGCCTCAACATCGTCGTCGGCTATGCCGGCCTGCTCGATTTGGGCTATGTGGCCTTCTACGCCATGGGTGCGTACACGGCGGCCTGGTTCGCCTCCCCACAGTTCGGGGCGTCGGTCACCTTCCACCTGGGCTCGGTGGGCGTGAACCCGAACGCGGCCGGGTTCCACGTCTCGATCTGGCTCGTGCTGATCATCGCGGCGTTCCTGGCCGCGCTCGCGGGCATCCTCATCGGCCTGCCAACGCTTCGGCTCCGCGGGGACTACCTCGCGATCGTGACGCTCGGCTTCGGCGAGATCATGCCCCAGATCGCCCGCAACGGCGACGACCTCTTCAGCACCGGCTTCAACCTGACGAACGGGGCGCAAGGCATCAATCCGATCGACCCACCGGGGTTCGGAGAGACATTGTCGAGTTGGCTCGGCTTGCCATCCGACTACCTCACGTTCAACGAGGTGGTCCTCGGTACGACGCTTTCGGGCGTGGAGGTCTACTACTGGACTGCGCTGTTGCTGGTGCTCTTCACCGTCTTCTGCAGCGTCCGGCTCCGCGACTCGCGGCTCGGACGCGCGTGGATCGCGATCCGCGAGGACGAGACCGCCGCCGCGGCAATGGGCGTCCCCCTGATGCGCACGAAGACGTGGGCCTACGCCGCCGGTGCGTTCTTCGGCGGAATCGCCGGCGCGTACTACGCAAGCTTCAAGAGTGGCACGTTCCCGGACGACTTCTTCTTCAACATCTCGGTCTTCATCCTCTGCATGGTGATCCTCGGTGGGATGGGCAACATCTGGGGTGTGATCGTCGGCGGAGGCTTCCTCGCCTACCTCAACCAGGAAGGCCTGGGGAACATCGGAGCCTGGATCAATCGCAACTTCGACACGAACATCGACGTCCCGCTCTATCAGTTCGGGATCTTCGGCGTGATCCTCGTGCTCGTGATGCTGTTCCGGCCTGAGGGACTGATTCCGAGCGCCAGGCGAAGGGCGGAATTCCAAGAGGGCGTCTCCGACGAGCCGCTCTACGACGTCCAGCACTGATGGCCGACCTGCTCGTCGCGGAGAGCGTGCGCAAGGAGTTCGGAGGGCTCGTGGCGGTCAACGATGTCGACTTCACGATTCCCGAGCGCGCGATCGTCAGCCTGATCGGCCCGAACGGAGCGGGGAAGACGACGTTCTTCAACATGCTCACCGGGGTTTACAAGCCGACGGGCGGGCTCATCGAGTTCGCGGGAGAGAACGTGACCGGCAAGCCGCCGCATGCGATCACCGAGCGCGGGATTGGCCGTACGTTCCAGAACATCCGCCTCTTCCAGAACATGACTTCCCGCGAAAACGTCCTCGTCGGCATGCACTCGCGCTTGCGAGGAGGAGTCTTCCGGACCGTCTTGAGGCCACCCGGCCTGAAGAGGGAGGAGCGTGCGGCGAACGAGCGGGCGCGTGAGCTGCTTCGCTACTGCAACCTGCAGGGCCGCGACGAGGAGTTCGCCCGCAACCTTCCTTACGGCGACCAGCGCCGCCTCGAAGTCGCGCGCGCGCTGGCCACCGAGCCGAAGCTCTTGCTCCTGGACGAGCCGACCGCAGGCATGAACCCACAGGAGACGGCCGACTTCACCGGCTTCATCTCGCAACTCCGAGAGGAGCGTGGCATAAGCGTGCTCCTGATCGAGCACGACATGCGCGTCGTGATGGGCGTGTCGGAGCGGGTGACTGTGCTCGATTACGGCGAGAAGATCGCCGAGGGCACGCCCCAACAGGTGCAAAAGGATCCGAAGGTGATCGAGGCGTACCTCGGCTCGGCTGCGGCGACTGCATGACGGCGGCCCCGACATCGGATCAGCGCACGATCCTCGAGCTGCAGGACGTTCACACCTACTACGGTGCGATCCAGGCGTTGAAGGGGATCACGCTGGACGTCAAGGACGGCGAGATCGTCACGCTGCTCGGTGCCAACGGGGCCGGAAAGTCGACGACGCTGCGCTCGATCAACGGGCTGAACCATCCTCGCGAAGGAACGATCAAGTTCCAAGACCGCGACATCACGAACGAAGCGCCGCACAACATCGTCAAGATGGGCATCGCGCAGTCGCCTGAGGGCCGGAAGCTCTTCCCGCGGATGTCGGTCAACGAGAACCTCGAGATGGGTGCGTTTCAGCGGGACGACCGCAAGGCGATTCGTGAGGACATGGACCGGGTCTTCACCCTCTTCCCGCGGCTAGCCGAGCGCAAGAACCAGCGAGCGGGAACGCTCTCGGGCGGGGAGCAGCAGATGTGCGCGATGGGCCGAGCCCTCATGGCCAAACCCAAGCTGTTGCTCCTCGATGAGCCGTCGATGGGGCTCGCGCCGATCTTCGTGGAGAGGATCTTCGAGATCGTTCAGGAGATCAACCAGCAAGGGACGCCGATCCTGCTCGTGGAGCAAAACGCCCTCATGGCGCTCGACGTCGCACATCGCGGATACGTGCTCGAGACGGGGAGCATCGCGCTCGCCGACGACGCGAAGGCGTTGAAGCAGAACGAGCAGGTCCGCAAGACCTATCTCGGCGAAGAATAAGGCACCGGCCCAAACTCACTTAGACGCAACGAATACGGTTGCCCGGCGCAACAGAATTTGTTGCGCTACGATTCATGCCATGCCCGTTGCTACCGCAGCGAAGGTCCAAGCGTTGACCACCGACTTCCGTTCAGCGGCGAAACTCGCAGACATGCTCGGCGTCAGCCGCTCGCGCGTGACGCGATGGCTCAAGGGCGCAGGAATCGACCCGCTCAACGCCGAGCGCGTCGACTTGCTCGAGCTCGTCTGGTCGAACCTGCTTCGCATCTACGAGCGTGAAGCGGCGCTCGCCTGGCTCTTCGGAATCAATCCTGAGCTGGGCGACCGGCGGCCGATCGACGTCGTTCGCGCCGGCCGGATCGAAGAGTTGATGCGGGCGATCCGGGCCGAGCGCGCCGACTCGTTCGCATGATCGCGGCGGGTAGTGCGACGCGCTTACGCCGCGGGCTTTCGGTCGGTACGCCCCGGCGAGGAACTGCCCGACTCGCGTGATTCTCTTTCGCTGCTTCGCCTGGCGGCGGAGTGCGCGTACGAGCCAGCAAGACGGGCCGCTGTGGTTTCCACGCGTCTTCCAGGGTGAGGGCAGACACGACAACCCGGATGTCTACGGTTGCCTCTACCTGGCCGACCGGCCCGTGTCCGCACTCGTCGAGCAGCTGGCGCGGTTCCGGGGGCAGCGACTCACCGCCCCGATGCTCCTGCGACGCGGTCTCCCATTGGCGCTCGCGGAGCTCGAGCTCACAGATGAGAGCGCAATCGTCGACCTCGACGAGCCGCGCGTGCTGCAGCGGGAACGGCTGCGGCCCTCCGTGGTCGCGACCCGGGCGCGGGCCGTCACGCAGCCGCAGGCGCTCGGCCTCTACGAGCGCCATCCCGATGTGGCCGCACTTCGCTGGTGGTCGACCTACGAGGCGCTCTGGGCGAACTTCACCGTCTTCGACCAGGCCGCGCCCAAGCTCTCGGTTTCGTCGGTGCGCACGCTCGAGCTCGACGACGGTGTCGTCCACGAAGCCGCCGATTTCTTTGGCCTGCGCATCGCGTGACGCGTTGTTGCAGTTTCGACCCAATTAGGGTCGGACCCTGGAAAAGGGGCCATGTTCGATGCTTCCGGTGCGCCGCCGTCGCCCCATCGCCCCTTCTCCGACCTAGACCCAGGTCGACGCGCCCGACAATGCCTTCTGCGTGAAGAGCGAATCAGTCGGTCGACTCCACCGTGTCCTCGCCGTCGGTCGGAGATCGGCGCGTGCCTACACGCAGGGGGAAGTACGGCGGGGAGAGCAGAAAGCCGATGCGCGGCGTTCGTCCTGCCCGGCCGTGCGCCATCCCGAGCGCTGCCCCGATCCCGTGGACGGGGATGAAACCGAGCTGCCGTGCCGCGACCGCGTCCCTGCAGCCGGCAACCAGGACCGCGCCGAGACGGCGAAGCACGGGCCGACAGGCCTCCCAGTCGACGAACGGCAGCAGCGGATGGCAGGCTCGGCCGTCCCGATAGGCCTTGAGCGCGCGCGAGTCTCGCCACGCTCCGTCGCCGGCCGGGTCGAGCCCTTCTGCGGCCCGTCCCGTGCGCGCAGCGTGGAAGAACGCGCGGTACGGCTGCTGCGTGGGATGCGAGAAACGACGGTGGAAGCGCGACAGGAGAATCACGGTTCCACCTTCCACGAGCGGAAATTCGTCTCGCCACAGTCGGAGCGCGAGCCCCAACGCGAAGTACGCAGCCAGAAGAGGGTTCGGCTCCTCGCGGGGCAGGTAGGGCGTTGTGCTGGGAATCCCGATGCAGATGGCGTCCAGCGGCGTCTCCAGATCGGTTTGGCGACGCTCGATTCCACGCAAGAGCGCCTCCGCGTGCGCGACCGAGGGTGGGCCGGCGAAGACGGCGAACACGGAAAGCTCGCGGGGCAGCGAGCGGATGAGGTACGCGCGTACGAGGGCCGGGAGCATTGCGAAGAGCCGCCTGAAGGGCGACCGGACGACGAGCTCGAGCGCCTTGGGGTCGTATGGGTAGCCATGCAGCGCCCCCGTCAGACGCGGATGGTTGAGAACGGCAGAGAGACCTACGACCTGCGCGCGCTGACCGACTGCGCGCTCGATCTCGAGGGCGAGTCGCCAGCCCGGCGACCCTCCGGTCTCGAGCAGCGACTCCGCGTGCGCACCCCGCAAGGCCTCGGGACCCGCGGCTGCGAGCAGTGTCGCGGGACCGCCGTGGAGCACGGACTCGGCGGCGCTCACGACGAGGACGCCGTCCGTCTCCACGAGTGCGCGATTCACGCGCAGCGGCACGTCGCCAGACGATCCGATCTCGACGAGATCGGGATCTTCGACGTCGTGGATCACGACCCGGCCGTGAAAGCGCCGCGCGAACTCCGGGGAGACGACGAGATGGTCGAGCGCACGGGCAGCGGGGCGGCGGGCGAGACCCCCTGCGACGAGCAGCGTCTGATTCTCGAGCGGAATTCCTGCGGCGACGAGCTCGTCGGAAGCGGCCGCAAGGGCCAGCTGGCGCGGGTCGTGGTCCGAGCCCGGAATCGGAAGGTTCGGGAGCTCGACGACGATCGTCGCGCGGCCGCCGCGCGGTAGGCCCTCGCGCAGCGGTCGGCCCGCGAGCGGAAACCGCAGCGCCTCAGCGACCGCGGCCCTTACGTCGTCGATTGCCTCTCCCGGCGCCGGGGGCATCAGAAGGACGGCGTCGTCCGGGGCCTGCACGATTGCCACGCGCGAGCCCGCAAGCAGCGGGACGCGGGTCACGGAATAGCGCGGTACAGGCGCAGGAAGCTCGGCCGAAAGCCGCGCTTCGGCCAGAAACGCGACGACAGCAAATTGGTCACGCGCCAGTCCGTGACGATCGTCGCGTAGCCCTGCTCCTTCGCCCAGGTGAAGCAGGCGTTCGTGAGCGCAACGCCGACGCCGGTGCCGCGGGCCTCGGGCACGGTGGCTGCGTAGCCGAGGATGCACGCCCGTGCCGGCCGCGCCAGGCCACTGTGCATCCCAGACTGCTCGACGGGCGCGACGAAGAGCGAGCCGACGGGCCCCCCGTTCTCTTCGGCGAGGAAGCAGGCCGACGTCTCGTCGGCGAGACCTTCCGCCCAGTCGGCACGCAGCTCCTCGCCCGTGGGGCGCGGCCCCCGTGAGAAGACCGGCGAACGCTCTTGGTATTCGGGGAGGACGATGTCCATCGCGACAGCGGCTTCGACGTCGTCGATTCCTGCGCGTCGGACCGCGACTCCCTCAGGCGGCTCGACGTCGACGAACGCGGGAACCTCACGAATTCCCTGTGCGTGTTGCTGTCCGAACGAAAGGCGAAACCATGCCTCGATCAGCGGCGGGTCGCTCGCCGGGACGAGCACGTGATGGCTCGTGCGGCCGCGATCGACCCAGCCCTGAGCGGCGGAGGCGTAGAGGTCGCGCACGATCTCGGCGTCCTGAGCCGCGTGGCCGGCCATTTCGATCCACATGTTCGGGCCCCAGACCCGGTCTTCGCGCGGCGCGGCGACGAGGTAGCCGCGCATGCGCCTTCCGTCGATCGCAGCCAGACCGGAGCCACCTTCCTTTCGCCAGGCTCCCTCGATCTCGCCTCGCGCGACGGCAGGATCCTCGTAGCGCTCCGGAAGGAGCGGCTCGAGCTGCCGTTGCCGTCTGTGTCGGTCGGCGAGGAGGTGCGCGGCGGCATCCAGATGCTCCTCGGTGAAGGGCAGAATCTCGATCCGCGGCATCGCCTGAGGACGATAGCGTTGAGGCATGCCGAAGACGCTGACAGGTGCCGAGCTTCAGCTCGACGACGGCCCGGCGCGCGATTCCGAGCTGTTCCTCGTCGACGGCAACAACCTCGCGTACCGGGCGTTCTTCGCCCTTCCGGAAGAGCTTGCGACGACCGAGGGAATGCCCACGAACGCGCTCCTCGGCTTCACGAACATGCTCTTCAAGCTCCTTTCGGACTACAAGCCGAAAGGGGTCGCGGTCGCCTGGGACACGCGACCGGTGCACCGGATGGAGCTTTCCGAGGACTACAAGGTCGAGCGGCGGCCGATGCCCGATCTCCTGAGTGAACAGTTCCCGTTCTTCCGGCCGATCGTGGAGGCGTTCGGATACCGCAACCTCGAGTTCGAGGGCTGGGAGGCGGACGACGTGATCGCGACGCTTGCGACACGTGCCGACGAGGCGGCGGTGAAGACGACGGTCGTGTCGACCGACCGCGACGCGTTTCAGCTCGTGTCCGACAACGTCAGCCTGATGATGACGCCGCGCGGCGTCTCGGACGTTCATGTCTACACGCCGGAGCGGGTGGAGGCGCGCTACGGGATCCGGCCGGATCAGGTGCCCGATTTCATCGGCCTCAAAGGCGACACCTCGGACAACATCCCAGGGATTCCGGGAATCGGCGACAAGACAGCCGGTCAGCTGATCGCCCAGTACGGATCGCTCGAAGA
>JBKOXM010000038.1:0-3684 GCA_046724925.1 Actinomycetota bacterium
GCTCAGCGCCGGCGTCGGATCCCCCTAAAGAGGGGTAACCGCTGGGCCGATGGTCAATACAGGGGTAGCTTCAAGCTGCGGCTCGCCATCTACTTTCTGCTGATCGCCCTGGTCCCGCTCGCGGTGTCGACGGTGGCGTTCGGTGAAGTCGCGGTGCGCGGCGAGACGGGCACGGCCGACTCCCGCCTCTCGACTGCTATCCGCGTGGCCCAGGCCGACTACGAGGAGCAGCTCGAGGAGGACGCGGTCGAGACGGCGCGCTCGCTTGCGCGCGCGACCCAGATCCAGCAGGCCTTCGCCGAGCACGACCGCTCGGTGCTCGTCCGCAACGCGGCGCAGGTCGCGAACGCCGGCTTCTATTCGCCGAGCGGCGATCTTCTGGCGGGCGAGGCGCCGCCGCGCCTCGCTGCGTTCCGCGAAGCCGGAGTCATCTCGGAGGGCGGGAAGCTCATCGGCAAGGTCGTCGTCCATGTGACCTTCGACGACGAGCTCGCGCGGAGCCTCTCGGCCAAGGCCGCCCTGAAGGAAGGCGATCGCTTCGCGTTCGTCACAGAGGGCGGAGCCGTGATCGCGCCGACCGCTCTCCGGGGCACGCTCGAGGTCCCGTACCGGAACCCGCGTTACGTCGAGGTCGGCGGCGTGGCGTACCGCGGGCTCGGCACCGACCTCCTCACCGGCGAAGAGTCGGCGGGGACGCCGCCCGTCGCGCTCGTCGTCCTGACGCCCAAGGCTTCCATCGACGCGGCCGCGAGCGGACTGCGCAGCCGCTTCCTCCTTTTCGCCGTCGCGGCGATGATCGCCGTGGCCATCCTCGCCTACACGCTCGGACGGACGATCGTCCGCTCGCTGCGCGAGCTCGCCGACGCCGCCGGGGCCGTTGCCAGGGGGAGATTCGAACGGCGCGTCCCGGTCCGCGGGCGCGACGAGTTCGCCTCGCTCGGGCAGGCCTTCAACGACATGGCAGCGCAGCTCGAGGAACGCCTCGAGGAGCTGACGGCCGAGCGCGGCCGGGTCCGCGACGCCGTGGGCCGCTTCGGTGAGGCGCTCGCGGTGACGCACGACCCGCTCGCGCTCCTGCCCGTCATCGTCGGCAGCGCGGTCGAAGCGACCGGCGCCGCGGGCGGCCGCCTCGTCGTCGACGGCCGGGAGATCGCCTCGAGCGGGCGACCAGACAGCGACAGCGCTTCGCTCGCCATTCCGCTCGGGTCGGACGGACGGGAGAGCGGCGTCCTCTACCTGACGCCGAAGGGATCCGACTTCAGCGACGAGGCGCGCGAGCTGGCGCACTGGCTCGGCTCGCAGGCGTCGGTCGCGCTCGAGAACGCACGCCTGCACCGACTCCTCGAGCGACAGGCGAGCACCGACGGTCTCACCGAGCTGCCGAACCGGCGTCACTTCGAGGAGGCGCTCGAGGCGGAGATCTCCCGCGCCGAGCGCTTCGGTGGGTCGCTTGCGCTCGTCCTCGCGGACCTCGACGACTTCAAGCAGGTCAACGACCGGTACGGACACCAGGCAGGCGATCACGTCCTCCAGACGTTCGCCGACATCCTGCGCACGACCGTCCGCGAGATCGACCTGCCCGCGCGCTTCGGCGGCGAGGAGTTCGCAATCCTCCTGCCTCAGACCGACCTCGACGGCGGAAAGCTGCTCGCTGAACGGCTGCGCCGCGCGCTCGCCGCTCGCCCGCTGGCGACCGAGTCCGGCTCGCTGATCGCGGTGACCGCCAGCTTCGGCGTGGCGGCGTACCCGGCCACGCCGACGCCCGCTGCGCTGTTCGCGTCGTCCGACGAAGCCCTCTACCGCGCGAAGCGCGCAGGTAAGAACTGCGTCGTGTCGGCCGATGCGGATACGATCGTCCGCGCGCAGGATTAGATTTCCAACAGAGCGCGGAGTCCTCTAGAATCCGGCGCTGTCCCGTACCCGACCCGGGGGTGATTGTGAGCACCGACCAAGAGACCACCTTCGCCCGCATCATCGAGGAGCACCTCGAGCTGAAGCGGCGCAACTCCGAGCTCGACGACATGCCCATCGACCGCTATCGCGTAGTCGATCCATTCGAAAATCATCCGCTGTTCAAGACCGAGGAGCAGGCCCGCCTGGAGGACACGCTGAGCGGCCAGGAGCCCGAGCTCGAGCCGAGCAAGGTGCTGGCGTGGCCCGGCGAGGACACCGACGAAGACGCGGCGGTCGACCCCGAGGACACCCTCTGGGGCCGCTCCCGCGACTTCGACTGGGGCGACGCCTAGCAGAAGCCGTAGTCGCGGCGTCGCCGCGCCCTGGCCAGGCTCGATTTCGCGGGTACAGTGAGCCCAGACGCGGGGCGTTAGCTCAGCTGGGAGAGCGCCGGCTTTGCAAGCCGGAGGTCACCGGTTCGATCCCGGTACGCTCCATCACCCACAAGGCCGCATGAGAAGCGGGATTGCAAGGCTAGAACAGGCTCGGGCGGTCGGCAGAACAACGCAAGAACGCGTCGGCGATGTTGTTCTCAGCGACGTGGCGGTCGAAGTCCCCGAGCATCACGTAAGCCTGCCGCGCCGTGGTTTTGCCCAAAAAGCTGGGCCGCTACCCGGCGCGTCTCACTAGCTAGCGCGCACGTCTTCGCAGCCGCCGCCTTCCCAGTAGTCGGCCGCGAGATCCACCCAGGCGATGTCGCGACCGGGGCCGCAGACGACCACGTCAAGGTTTCCGTCCTGAGCGAGTATGACGTCGGCGCCGGAGCCACCGTACAAGGAGTCCACGCCGGGGCCGCCGTCGACGATGTCCGCACCCGACCCGCCCGACAGGAGATCGCGGCCCCGCTGCCCGAACAGCGTGTCCGGCCCCAGTCGACCGTACAGCTCGTCGTTACCGGCGCGGGCGCGGAAGGTGTCGCGGTGGTCGTGGCCGTAGCGGACGTCGGGCCCAGCGGTCCCATACCACTTCACATCGTGAGCGGCGGCAGCACCGGCGAGGGCGAGGATCGATGACCCGGCTGCGATTGCGATGAGGAATCGCCTCACGCCTGGATGTTAGCCGCCTCAGCCACTGTGGCGGCGGACTACATGGCCTTCTCGGCCGTTGTTTTGCCAGTCCGACCTGGGCGAAGCTTCAACGGATGATCCGGCGAGGAAGGGAGCGAGAACGGTGTCCGTGCCACTCCAGCAAGGTCCGCTGATGGGGCTTGACGACGAGGAGGTCCTCCTCCGCCTCCGTGAGCTCGTCGGCGAGGTCGTAGGACGAGGCGGTCATGGACGGAATCTTCTGCGCCATAGACGAGCTCGCTGAGCGGCGACCGCCGTCGGCTCAGGGACGGGCTCGCCCTCGAGGCGGAGGCCCTCGAGGTGGAACGCGATCGCCTCGCGCATCTCGCGCTCGCACTGTTCGATCGTGCCGCCGACGGCGACGCCGCAGCGGTTTTTGATCCCGTGCTGCCACGCCCGCTGATGGACAGCGGGCGCGACAGCACTTTGCTGTTACTGATTTCCGCCTCGGAAAAGCATCTCGTGCGCCAAGGCGTACTCAGAGATCCCTTGGCCCATCTGCCGGGCGACCTCACACGCGAAGCGGAAGTGGATTCCGGCGGCGACGCGCGCGAGGGCGATCTCGTCGATCGCCTCGGAGAAGCTCGAGTACGTCCTGGTGCCGCCGCTGACGAGCGCATCGGAGCTGACCGTGAACGTTGTGTCGTTTCCGAAGAACGCCGCG
>JBKOXM010000098.1:0-4888 GCA_046724925.1 Actinomycetota bacterium
GTTTCGAGACCGAGCGCCGAGACTACCCGCATCCGCGCAACGATCGCGCTCTTCGCGCCCATGCGGAGTTCTACGGGGCGACCATTGGTTGCGAATACGCCGAACCGTTCGTGCTCGTTCGCGGGATCGAGCGGGCGTAACGGATGAGGACGATGCGCGCCTGGCGCCTGCGCCGTCGTCTCTGGCTGGTCCGGCGCCGCTTCCCTCAGTTCGTCGCCCAGCCGCTCTCGTTCGTCTGGCGTGCACCTGCGCCGGAGCGGCCGATCTTCGTGATCGGCTGTCCGCGCTCAGGCACCTCCGTTCTGTTGCAGGCGCTCCTCCGCAGCCCCGAGCTGCGCTCGATCCAGAGCGAGGGGCACATTCTCTGGGACGCGTACCACCATCCTCGTGACCGCGCCTGGGAATCGGACGCGCTCGGGGCGGCCGACGTGGGCGAGCGCGAACGGCGCTACGTCCACGCGGCGATCGGGCTCTTCGTGCGCAGGCGAACCTTTGTTGACAAGACACCCGAGAACAGCCTCCGGATCCCCTATCTAAACGAGCTCTTCCCGAACGCCCTGTACGTGTTCCTGCGGCGCCGTGCGGCTGACAACGTCAATTCGCTGATCGAGGGCTGGCGTGCGCGGCCTCGCTTCGTCAAGTACAAGTTGCCCGAGCCGCTCGAGGGCATCGCGCCGCTCGACGGCAGCCTGTGGAGCTTCGCGCTCGTTCCAGGCTGGCGCGAGCTGCGGCACTCCTCGCTGGAGGAGGTTTGCGCCCACCAATACGTCGCGTGCAACGAGTCCGTTCTGGCGTCCAGGTCGAGCGTTTCGCCGACGCGCTGGCTCGAGCTCGCCTACGAGGAGCTCGTCGCGTCGCCGTCAGAGCAGCTGCGAGCGCTCTTCGAGCGGCTCGGTCTCGAGGTCGTCCCCGAGGTTGAGCGATTCGCGGCCGAGCTCCAGCAGGCTGTAGGGCCGACCGCGCTCACGCCGCCACGACCGGGGAAGTGGCGCGAGCAGAACCCACGCGAGATCGAGCGCATCGTGCCGCTCGTGGCTGCAACGGAACGGCGGCTTGGATATTCCGACGACCAGGTCGGCGATTTCCGACGGACGCGCGAATAAATCGCGCGTCCTGATGTCGGCGGCAAGCGGCGCCTTGGCGAGCGCCGGCTCGGCTACGACGGCTGAACCGAGGCGCGCTCTGGGGTCGTTGCTAGCCTCGGCCATTCGTGAAGAAGGCCGTCGCCGGGGCTCTGTTCCTCCTGCTCGCAGCCGCCGGCGGTGTCGCCGGTTGGTGGATCTGGAAGGAAACACGGTCCAAGGAGTTCCTCGGCTCGTCGACGGAGGAGTTCGTGACGACTCAAGAGCCGGAGGAGGTCCAGAAGCGGCCGCTCAAGGTCGTGCTCAAGGAGCCGTGGCCGACCTATGGCTACGACCCCGAGCGGACGCACGCCGCCGGCGACTTCAAGCACCGTCCTCCTTTCAAGCGGCTCTGGGTCCTCCCGGCGTCGCACTTCCTCGAATACCCGCCGGTCGTCGCGTACGGCCGCGTGTATCTGCCTCAGCAGAAGGGCCGTTTCTTCGCGATCAACCCTGAGAACGGGAACATCCTCTGGTCGAAGAGCCGGCGACGCTGCTCGCCCTCTTCGCCGCTCGCCTATCGAGGGCTTGTCTACCAGGCTTACATGCACAAGCTGCCGTGCGCGAAGCACGCACCGGGAGCGAGGGGATACGTGATCGCGATGCGGCCGCTCGGCGGTCGTGAGGTCTGGCGGTTCCATGCGGGCGCGATCGAGTCGTCGCCACTCGCGGTCAACGGCCTCCTCTACTTCGGCTCCTGGGACCGGCGCGTCTACGCGCTCAACGCCCGCACGGGCAAGAAACGCTGGTCGTACGAGACGGACGACCGGATCGTGGGTGCGCCGGCCTACCTGAACGGAACGATCTTCATCGGCACGAACGGCGGGCATCTCTACGCGCTGAACGCCCGCACGGGCAATCTCCGCTGGAGGGCCGCATCCTTCACCCGACTGGGCCGCCGGGAGTACTTCTATGCGACGCCGGCGGTCGCCTACGGTCGGGTCTTCGCGGCGAACACCGACGGGATCGTGTACGCGTACGGAGCCACGAGCGGGCGGCTCCTGTGGGCCCAGCGCGCCGGCACGTACGTCTACACGGCCCCGGCGGTCTGGCAAAAGACGGTGTACGTGGGAACGTACGACGGCTATGTGGTCGCATTCGATGCCGGCACCGGCAGAACGAAGTGGCGGTACGACGCGCCTGGCTCGATGATCGGCGCGCCGACGGTGATGGGCGGCCTGATCTACTTTGCGATCTGCGGCACGTGCGGCCCGCACGCGTCGCGGCGCGTCGAGCGCGGACGACCGAAGTCGTTCGCGCTCAACGCACGCACAGGGAAGCTCGTCTGGCAGTTCCCCGACGGGAAGTACTCGCCTATCGTCGCCGACCCGAAGCGCGTCTACCTCGTCGGCCGCACGCGGCTCTACGCCTTTCAGGCCGCCAACTGGAAGCCGCGCGTCGCCCAGAAGCCGAAGCCCCGCAAACGCGCGCGAACGCCGCGGCGCTGAAGTAGCGTCCGTAGGAATGGAGGCACGGACGAGCGGGTTCGGCCGACGGTTGGTCGAGCGTGGGCCCGCGATCCTCGTGATCGTCCTGCTCGCCGTGACCGCGGCTGCCTTTGTCCGCACCGAGCAGCAGAAGCTGGAGCGAAGCCCGGTCATCGTGGTCGACGTCGACGAGGTCTTCTCGCCGGTTTGTGGTTGCTCCACGTCTGCGGCGGAGATCGTGCTGCGCCTCCGCCGGGAGAGCCGCATCACGCTCGAGATCGTCGACGCTGACAACGAGGTTGTTCGCACGCTCATCGCTGATCGACCGGTGCGCGGCAGGCTGATCGCCTCGTGGGACGGACGGAGCGACGAGGGCGCGCTTGTGGCGAACGGCGTCTACAGACCGCGACTGCGTCTTGCCGCAGCCGACCGAACCTACCTGCTCGCGAATCGGATCAGAGTGGACACCCGAGGGCCGCGCGCCGCCATCGTCAGCGCTGAGCCTCGGGTTGTCAGCCGCGGCGACTCGCAGCGCGTGTCGGTTCGGTACCGCTTGAGCGAGCTCGGCCAGCCGCTCCTTCTCGTCGACGGCCGCGTCCGAGTGCGCGGGCAGAAGCGAAGGGAAGGCAAGCTGGAGTGGTACGGGAACCGCGCCCGCGGAAAACCTGCGCGACGAGGACTGCACCGGCTTCAAGTCGTCGGGATCGACGAGGCTGGGAACCTAGGTGAGCCGTCGCCTCCGATCGTCGTGCGCGTTCGCTGACGCCAACGCGGCCGCGAGCGCCAACCCTTCGAGCGGCCAGATGAGATACGACTTGTGGAAGGCGCGGGCGAGGAAGATCAGGACGAAGATCGACGCTGCAAAGCCCGCCGCGCCCGTCCAGAGCGCTCGCGCCCGCAGCTGGTTGCGGACGAACCAGGCGGTTAGCGGCAGCCACAGCAGGATTGCGAAGACGGTGAACGGATACGAGCCGGTGCGGTCGTCGAGGATGCCGGCGCGCAGCAGCAGTGCCGACAAGCCGTAGCCGACGATTCGGTATGTGCCTTCTCCGTACGCGATCGTGTCTTCCCAGAACGCTCCTGAGTCGGCGGCGACGAACGGGATGAGTCCGAGGAGGAGGATCCCGAGGCCGAGTGCCGCTGTCCGAACCAGCGCTGGTCGCGGGACTCGAAGGACGACCAACGTCGCCGCAACGAAGGGCACCGCGACGACGGCGAACTGTTTGAGCAGGATCGCCACCGCGAGACAAGCGGCGCTGCTGAATGCGCGGCGTCGCCCGGCGAGGGCGAATGCGAGTACCACGAAGAGGATGCTCGGTGCGTCCGCCGTTCCGAACCATGCCCCATGCACAGCAAGTGGATTGGCGGCCGCGACGGCGCCGAGTGGCAGCGTCCAGGCAAAGGGCGCAGGCAAGAGGAGAAATGCCGGCAGGAGTGCCAAAGTGGCGACGAGCACGAAGAGCCGGTAGTCGTCGAGTGGGTCGGGCAGCAACCGCCAGGCAGCCGCCGTGAGAGGGGTACCGGGGAAGTAGGCGAGATGGCGGAGCGCGACCTGCTCGTCCCGCGTCTCGGGCTGCACGGTTCCGTCCAGGCTGTAGAAGCGTTCGAGGCCGGAGTTGCGGTAGTCATGGCCATACGGGTTGTCGCCGTCGAGGAGGAGGTCTCCGGCCAGCTCGATCTGATACGTCGAGTCGTTGGTGAAGAACCAGGGCTCGGTGGCGTCGCGCAGACCGACCTGGAGCAGGACCGGCGGTACCGCGAGCAAGCCGACGACGCCGAGCGTGAGTGCGAGGGCTGCGCCGCGACTCCAGGATCGAGCTTTGAACCCGATTGCAGCCGCAACCACGACGAGCACCCCCGCGAGGATGCCCGCCGAGCGGATCAGCCCGAGGCTCCACTCCTCGTCGGCCGCTCGAACGAGCGGTCCCAGCAGGCCATGGGGCTCGATCGACCCCGGCTTGAACGCCCACGCGTCGGCACCGAGCCCGAAAGTGGTGACGAGCGCGAGCCCGCCGAGCGTCGCCAGCAGCGCCCAGAGCGCGTCGCCGGCGACCTCCCGTCTCTCGGACGGCGGCCGCTCGCTCACGATGGTCGCGGTTCCGGCCGGCTCCGGCCTACGAGTTGGGGCGCCGCTTCCGTGGCGTGAGCGCGCTCGCTCAGAAAGCCGGCCGCGACGCCCAGCGCGAGCCACGTAATCGGGTCCTCGAAGAAGCCCGCATAGAACAGCGAGTGGACGAACAAGGCAAGCAGGACGGCCGCGAGCGAGATGCCGAGCGCCGCGTCCTCACGTCGCACGCGATCGATCAGGCGCACAGTGCCTGCGAGCAGAAACAGGTAGAG
>JBKOXM010000132.1:0-9437 GCA_046724925.1 Actinomycetota bacterium
GATCGGGATACGCGCTCTCGAGCATGCGCCGACGGTTCCCGGCCGCTTCGCCGATCCAGCGCGCGAGAAAGCCCGCGTCGCCCGCGGCAAGCGCCTGTTCGAGCTGCTCGATCCGTCGGCGGTGCTCGCCGAGGGCCTCGCTCAGCGCGCCGGCGTTCTCGAGGAAGATCTCGACCCAGATCCTGGGGTTTGCGCCCGCCACGCGGGTCATGTCGCGCAGGGAGCCGCCCGCGGCGTCAAGTGGATCGTGCCGCTCAATCCGCGTCGAGCCCGCCTGGTTGACGAGCAGGTTCGCGAGTGCGTGCGGCAGGTGGCTCGTGAGCGCGACCAGACGGTCGTGCGCGTCTGGGTCGACGGCCACAGGCGTCGCGCCGAGGTCGGTCACGAAGCCGTGCACCAGCCGGTAGCTCGCCGAGTCGGTCTCCGCGAGCGGGGTCAGAAACCAGGTCGCGCCCCTGAAGAGCTCTGCATTTGCCGCGCCCGGGCCGCGTGCCTCTGAGCCCGTCACCGGATGCCCGCCGACGAAACGTGACGAGCCGGAGGCCGCTGAACAGACGGCGCTCTTGGTGGAGCCGACGTCGGTGACGGTGCAGTCCTCGCCGCTGAGCCCGAGCACGGCGGCCACCTGTTCGGGCAGCTGGGTGACGGGAGCCGCCACGACTGCAAGCTCGGCCCGGCCGACGGCCTCCTCCAGCGAGGCAGCCGCTTCGTCGACCGCTCCCCGCTCGCCGGCCTCCTCCAGCGCCCCGCGGTCGGGATCGAATCCGACGACGTGCGCGACACCTGCCGCCTTCGCGGCGAGCCCGACGGAGGCGCCGATCAGCCCGGTGCCGATGACGGCCAGCGTCTCCATGACGCCAGCCTAGCCCTCGGTCTATTCCAGCCAGGTCAGCGTGGGATGCTCTGTCGGAAGCGGCGCAAGAGGCTCGTCCGAGAGCGCGTTGCGGATCCGGCGAACCGTGAAGTCGCTGATCGGGCGCGGAAGCTCGTCGGCCGGCCAGTAGCCGCAGTCGGAGATCTCGTCCGAGCTCGGGACGGGCGCCGCGCCGCCCTCGACGCTGCAGCGGAAGACGAAGTGGTGGGAGTCGTTCTCGCTCCGGTAGTAGATCCCGGTCAGCCGCTCCGCGCGGGCGGCGAGTCCTGTTTCCTCGCGCAGTTCCCGGAGCGCCGTTTCGACGATGCTCTCACCCGGCTCGCTCGCGCCGCCCGGGAGCTCCCAGTTCAGACGGCCGTAAGTGTGGCGCACCAGCAGCACGCGACCCTCGGCGTCAGTGATAACCGCAGCGACGCCGACGCGCCGGCCGCCCCAGTAGGGGTTGCCGATGTCGGCTCCGGCCGACAGCTCGGCCTCAGGCAAAGGGGCCCGCGTCAGCGGGTTACCCGCCGAAAGTCCGCCGGGAGAGGCACGTGGACTTTCGGCGGCTCTTCGGCGGTCCTCATCCGATCGACTTGCCGACGAGCGTCGCGACCGACTCCACCTGGCGCGCGAAGTCGGCGAACTCGCTTGCCGGGATCTGTTGTGGGCCGTCGCAGAGCGCTTCCTCCGGGCGCGGGTGGACCTCGACGATGATCCCGTCCGCGCCGGCTGCGGTCGCTGCCAGCGCCAGCGGAAGGACGAGGTCGCGCCGGCCGGCGGCGTGCGAGGGGTCGACGATCACGGGCAGGTGCGTCTCGTGCTTGAGCACCGGGACCGCCCCGAGGTCGAGCGTGTACCGCATCGCCTGCTCGAAGGTCTTGATCCCGCGCTCGCACAGGATCACGCGCTCGTTCCCCTCCTTGACGACGTACTCCGCGGCCATCAGGAGCTCCTCGACCGACGCGGACGGGCCGCGCTTCAGCAGCACAGGCTTGTCCGCGCGGCCTGCCTCCGAGAGCAGGAGGAAGTTCTGCATGTTGCGCGCGCCGATCTGGATCACGTCCGTGGTCTCGACGACCGGTTCGACGTGGCGCGGGTCCAGCAGCTCGGTCACGAGCGGCAGGCCGGTCTCCTCGCGCGCCTCCGCGAGGATCTCGAGCCCCGCCTCTCCGAGGCCCTGGAAGGTGTACGGGGAGGTTCGCGGCTTGAAGGCGCCGCCTCGCAGCATCGTCGCGCCGGCGGCATGGACGGCCCGAGCGGTCTCGAGCGTCTGCTCGCGATTCTCGACCGTGCACGGCCCGGCGATCAGGCCGAAGTACGAGTCGCCGATCCGCCGCCCCCGAACGTCGATCACGGTCGGATCGGGAGAGAGCTCGCGCGCCACCAGCTTGTAGGGCTTGAGGATCGGCAAGACCTGCTCGACGCCCGGGAACGCCTCGAGCGGCAGAGTGGCGAGCAGCTCCCGCTCTCCGATCGCGCCGATCACGGTCGCCTCGCGGCCGCGCGACACCCGGGCGCCCACCCCGGCCTCCTGCAGACGCGCGACGACGTGCTCGGTCTGGTCGGCCGTCGCCTGAGCGCCCATCACGATCAGGAGCTCGGGTGCGCTGTTCGCGGACACGACCTGAGTGTAGAAACCGGGCGGCGATTCCGCCGGTACTCTCGGCACGTGTCCGAGGCAAGCAGCGATCCACTGATCCGACAGCTCCGCGAGCAAATCTCGGACAACGACCGCTCGCTGGTCGGTGGGCTCAATCGCCGACTCGAGCTCGTCGCTCGACTGAAGCGGTACAAGGAGTCGCAGGGCCTGGAGTTCGTCGACCTGCAGCGCGAGGAGTGGATCTTGCGCGACCTCGCGCGCGCGAACCGCGGGCCGCTGTCGCAAGAGGGTCTGCGCGAGATCTATCAGGCGATCTTCGACCTGACGAAGCGGGAGGTTGCGCGTGAAGAGCCTTGACGCGTGGGCGCGCGACCCGTACCGTGGAGAGCGATGACTCCCGTCTCCCATCTCTGGGCCTGGGGCTGGCGCCACGAGCGGGGCGGGAGCCTGCGCCTGAGCTGACCTAGGCCAAGCCAACCCGTTACCGCTCGAGACCTTCCGCACGGAGGGTCTTTTTCGTTCCCACGCCGGACTCACCGGAGTCGACCACGTGATCGTTCAAACCGTCATCGCAACCGACCTGATCACCCCCCTCGGGGCCTACCTCCGCCTGCGCGAGGGCGGGCGGGCCTCATTCCTGCTCGAGTCGGTCGAGAAGGGGCGGCTCGGGCGGTATTCGCTCGTCGGAGCGGGCTCGCGCCTCGTCTCGTTCGAAGAGGCCGAAGCGTGCACCGAGCCGGTCGTCGGCTATCTCGCCTACGACCACGCCGCGAAGCTCGAGCCCACCGTTGAGCTTCCTCACCAGGGCCCGGAGCTGCCCGAGAGCCGGTTCGTCGTGGCTGAGACCCTCGTCCGCTTCGACCACGCAGCCGGGATGGCGGAGGTTCTCTGCGGCGATCCCGAGGCGGTGACGGAGCTGCTCGAGGGCGCGCTGCCGAAGCCGGCGGTCGAGGCGCGCGCCGTCTCCGGTTCGACCAGGCGACTGCCGTCTCGCTTCGAGTACGAACGGGCTGTGGGCCGCGCGAAGGAGTACATCCGCGCCGGCGACGCGTTCCAGATCGTGCTCTCGCAGCGGGCGGAGCGGCCGACCTCGGCGAACGCGCTCGAGCTCTATCGCGCGCTCCGGCGCGTCAACCCCTCGCCGTACCTGTTCCTCCTCGAGCTCGACGGTCTCGCGCTCGTCGGCTCCTCGCCCGAGACCCTCGTCAAGGCCGAGGGCCGCCGCGCGAGCCTCAACCCGATTGCCGGGACAACCGCGCGGAGCGACGGCGACGCGGAGCGCCTGCTTGCGTCCGAGAAGGACCGGGCCGAGCACGTGATGCTGGTCGATCTCGGCCGCAACGACCTCTCGCGGGTGTGCGCGCCGGGCTCGGTTCGCGTGGAGCGCCTGCTCGAGGTCGAACGGTTCTCGCACGTCTCGCACCTCGTCTCCGAGGTCGCCGGCGAGCTGCGACCCGAGGTCTCGCACTTCGACCTCCTGCGCGCTTGTTTTCCCGCGGGCACCGTCTCGGGCGCGCCGAAGGTGCGGGCGATGCAGATCATCTCGGAGCTCGAGGGGTATCGCCGCGGGCCTTACGCCGGAGCGGTCGGGTACGCGTTGCCGGACGAAGCGTTCGACACGTGTATCGCGATCAGGACGATCGTCCTGTCCGACGGGGTCGCCTACCTGCAGGCGGGAGCAGGCATCGTGGCCGACTCCGAGCCCCAGGCCGAGCACGAGGAGTGCTTGCGCAAGCTCGCCGCGCTCGAGACGGCGATCCAGCTCGCCGAGGCCCGCCAGTCATGAGCCACGCCACTGTCAGACCCGTGCGAGCAAGTGACAACTTGTCACAAGCGCTGCCGCCATTCACCGAGACAGCTCTCGGCCCGATCCGTCCGGCTGCGGCGCAGCAAGTGACAACTTGTCACAAGCAAACCGCCACGGCCGGACCGGGCGGCCGCGTGCAAAGGCGGCCGTCGTGATCCTGCTGATCGACAACTACGACTCGTTTGCGTACAACCTCGCGCACCTGTTCGGGGAGCTTGGTGTGGAGGTCGTCGTCCGTCGCAACGACGAGCTCGACGCCGACGAAGCCGAGCGGATCGCCCCCTCCCATCTCCTCGTCTCCCCCGGTCCCGGCCGCCCTGCGGACGCGGGCGCAACGCTCACGATCGTGCGGCGGCTGGCCGAACGAACGCCGACCCTCGGCGTCTGCCTCGGCCACCAGGCGATCGTCGAGGCCTTCGGCGGACGCGTCGGACCCGCGCGAACGCTCGTCCACGGCAAGTCGAGTCCGGTCGTGCACGACGGCAAGGGACTGTTCCGTGACCTGCCGCCCGCCTTCGAGGCCGGCCGCTACCACTCGCTCGCGGCGACGAGCGTGCCCGACTCGCTCGAGGTGTCCGCGATCTGCGAGGACGGCGAAGTGATGGCCGTGCGCCATTGCGAACTCCCGGTGGACGGCGTCCAATTCCATCCCGAGTCCGTGCTCACACCCACCGGGCCGGCGCTCGCCCGCAACTTCCTGGAGGGACGATGATCCAAGACGCGCTCCATGATCTGCTCGACGGGCTCTCGCTCGATCGCGCGCAGGCCCGGGCGGTGATGAACGAGATCATGCACGGCGAGGCGACGCCCGGACAGATCGGCGGCTTCCTCGTCGCATTGCGCGCGAAAGGCGAGACCGCCGACGAAATCGCCGGCTGTGCCGAGGCCATGCGCGAGCACGTGCTGCCGGTGCAGCCCAACCGCTCGGACCTCGTCGACACCGCGGGAACCGGAGGAGACGGCGGCCAGACGTTCAACATCTCGACCGCCGCCGCGCTGGTTGCCGCGGCAGCGGGAGCCGCGGTCGCAAAGCACGGCAACCGCGCGGTTTCGTCCGCGTCCGGGTCGGCCGACGTTCTAGAGGCGCTCGGCTTCGACCTCGAACAGGAGCCGGAACGGATCGCGCGCTCGATCGACGAGCTGGGCTTCGGCTTCATGTTCGCCCCCACACACCATCCGGCGATGCGTCACGCGGCGCCGGTGCGCCGAGAGCTCGGAACGAGAACGGTCTTCAACGTGCTCGGCCCGCTCACCAACCCGGCCGGCGCCCGTGCGCAGGTCGTCGGCGTCTACGCGGCCGAGCTCGTGCCGACGATCGCCGACGTGCTCGCGCAGCTCGGCGCAGACCGCGCATTCGTCGTGCACGGCGCGGGCGGGATCGACGAGCTCTCGCCGGCCGGCCCGAACCTCGTCTGCGAGGTGCGCGACGGTCACGTCCGCCGCCGCGAGATCGATCCGGTCGAGCTAGGGATTGCGCGCTGCGATCCCGAGGAGTTGCGCGGCGGTTCGCCTGAGGAGAACGCGGCGACGATTCGGGCGATCTTCCAGGGCGCGAACGGCGGCCGCCGCGACGCCGTCCTGCTCAACGCCGCGGGCGCAATCGCCGCCGCCGGCCATGCAGCCGACTTACGTGAGGGCATCGGCTTCGCCCGCGAGGCGCTCGGCTCCGGTGCCGCGGCGGCGCGACTGGAAGAGCTCGTCGTCTTCTCACGGCGCGAGGTCGTCGCTTGACCTTCCGCGACGCACTTGCGCGTCCAGGCCTCGGCGCGATCGCCGAGATCAAGCGGCGCTCGCCCTCGGCGGGCGACCTTCGGCCGGACGCCGACCCCGGTCGACTGGCCGCCGAATTCGCCGGCGCCGGAGCGGCGGCGATCTCGGTTCTGGTCGACGAGCGATTCGGGGGCTCGCTCGACGACCTGCGCGCCGCGCGCGCGATGAGCCAGGTGCCCTTGCTCGCGAAAGGGTTCTTCTCGAACCCGGAGCAGCTGCGCGCCCTACGCGAGGCGGGGGCCGACGCAGCTCTGCTCGTGCTGCGTGATCTCGACGACGCCCACGCCAGGACGATGATCGCGGCCGCGCGGGAGCTCGGACTGGAGACGCTCGTCGAAGCTCACGACTCGGTCGAGCTCGAACGAGCGGCCGCCCTCGGCGCGCCCGTGATCGGCATCAACGCGCGTGATCTCGCCACGTTCCGAATCGACCGCGAAGCCCAGCTCGAGCTCGTCGCGTCCGCTCCGTCCGACCGCGTGATCGTGGCCGAGAGCGGCATCGGCTCGCGCGCGCACGCGGCGGCGGCCGAGCTCGCCGGCGCCGACGCGATCCTCGTGGGCTCGACGCTCATGCGTGCCGCCGATCCCGCGGCGGCGTTGACGGAGCTGCTGCGCCGACCCCTCGTAAAGGTCTGCGGGCTGACGCGTCAGCAGGACGTTGACGTGGCGGCGGAATCCGGCGCCGACATGGCCGGCTTCATCCTCGCGGTCGAAAGCCCGCGCCGTGCCGAGCGCGTGCTCCCAGTGCCTGAGACGATGCTGTCGGTCGCCGTACTCGTCGGCGAGCCGCGCGCAGGCTCGACCGACCTCGTGCAGCTCTACGCGCGTGATCCCAGGACGCGTATGCGTGCGCGTGACGCAGTGCTTCTGCGCAACGGACGCAGGGTTGCGCGCGTCGTCGACCTGCCCTGGCAGCGGCCGGATCCGCACCATCTTCAGCGCGCGCAGGCGACGCCGGGACGGGTGATGCTCGCAGGCGGCCTCTCGCCCGAGAACGTCCGGCAGGCGGTTGCGGCGGTGCGGCCGTGGGCCGTGGACGCCTCGTCGGCGCTCGAAGTGACACCCGGGGTCAAGGATCCGGCTCGCGTACGCGCATTCGTGGAGGCGGCGTCCGCGTGAGCGCCACCGTCGGCCTGTACGGCGCCTACGGGGGACGCTTCGTCCCCGAGACGCTGATCCCGGCGCTCGACGAGCTCGACCGAGGTTGGCGTTCGGCACGGGAGGACGAGGCGTTCGCGCGCGACCTGACGCAGCTCAGAGTCGAGTACGGCGGCCGCCCGACGCCGCTCACGCTCGCCGAGCGGTTCGCGCCCGGCATCCGCCTGTACCTCAAGCGCGAGGACCTCCTCCACACCGGTGCACACAAGCTGAACAACGCGCTCGGGCAGGCGCTGCTGGCGCGGCGGCTCGGCAAGCGGCGCATCGTCGCCGAGACGGGCGCCGGCCAGCACGGCGTCGCGACGGCGACCGTCTGTGCTCGCTTCGGGTTCGAGTGCGTCGTCTACATGGGCGCGGTCGACATGCAGAGGCAGGCTCCGAACGTCGAACGGATGCGACTGCTCGGCGCGGAGGTGCGTCCGGTCGAGTTCGGAACGCAGACGCTCAAGGAGGCGACGAGCGAGGCGATCCGCGACTGGATCACGAACGTCGAGAAAACGCACTACCTGATTGGCTCCTGCGTCGGGCCGGCCCCTTACCCCGAGATCGTCGGCGAGCTCCAGGCCGTGATCGGCGACGAGGCGCGGGAGCAGCTGCTCGCGGCGGAAGGGCGCCTCCCGCAAGTGGCGATCGCCTGCGTAGGAGGCGGCTCGAACGCGATCGGGCTCTTCTCGGCATTCCTCGCCGACGAGGAGGTGCGACTCGTCGGCGTCGAGGCAGCCGGAGCCGCAAGCCTCGGCGACGGTCGCGCCGGGGTGTTGCACGGCGCCCGCTCAGCGCTGCTCGCCGACGAGGACGGGCAGGTGCTGGCGGCGCACTCGATCTCGGCCGGGCTCGATTACCCCGGCGTCGGGCCCGCGCACGCCCACCTGCGTGACTCCGGTCGAGCGGACTATCTCCAGGCGACCGACGAGGAGGCCCTGGCGGCATTCCGGAGGCTCGCGCGGACCGAGGGCATCCTCCCGGCCTTGGAACCCGCGCACGCGCTTGCGCGCGTCGAAGACCTGGACGCCGAGCTGGTCCTGCTCTGCCTCTCCGGCCGCGGCGACAAGGACCTCGGCCAGGTCCAGGAGCCCCCGGGATGAATCGTCACACCCTCGACACACCCGCGTCACAGACACGCGACGATTTCCTGGCTAGCGTGACTTCGGGGGCGCTTCGTCCCCCCTTGGGGGGGCGTGGTCCCAAGGTGCTGGCCGTGTACCTGATGGCCGGACGTGACACGCCGGAATTGGCCGCGGCCGCCGTCGAAGCCGGCGCCGATCTGATCGAGATCGGCTTTCCATACTCAGACCCGCTCGCGGACGGGCCGGTGATCCGGCGCGCAGCCGAGCGCGCCCTCGCCGAGGGGATGCGCACGCAGGCATGCCTCGAATGCCTGGCGGCGACGCGCGCGCTCGTGCCGACCACGCCGCTCGTCCCGATGACGTACACGGCTCTGCTCGAGGCCTACGGCTACGAACGCTTCGCGGCCGCGGCCCACGAAGCCGGGGCGAACAGCCTGATCGTCGCCGACCTGCCGGCCGACGAGCGGCCGGACATCCGACGCATCCAGCTGGTCGCACCGACGTCGACCGCGGAGCGAATCGCGCTCGCCGCCGCGCAGACCGACGGTTGGCTCTACCTCGTCACACTCACCGGCACGACCGGCCCCCGCGCCGAGCTTTCGCCGGAGCTCACCGCGCTGGTCGAGCGGGCCCGCGCCCACACCGACCTCCCTCGCTCTGCCGGCTTCGGCATCTCGACGCCGCGACACGCCGCAGCCGCGGCCGAGCTCGCGGACGGGATCGTCGTCGGCTCAGCCGTGCTCGAGGCGGCGGAGCAGGGCGCCGGTGCGCTCACGGCGTTCGTCGGAGGCCTCCGCGAGGCGCTCGACAACGTGGCGCCGGCCCGGCTCGAGGCGCTGGGATAATCGGGCCGATGCGGATCTTCTCCGGAATCAAGCCCACCGGCGACGCCACCTTCGGCAGCTACAGCGGCGGCTTCCGTCAATACGCGCAGACTCAGGAGCGGGGCGATGCGTTCTTCTGCATCGTCGACCTCCACGCCGTCACGGTCGAGCACGAGGCGGAGGACCTGCGGAGACGCACGCTCGATCTTGCAGCGATGCTGTTTGCGACCGGTCTCGATCCCGAGCGCTCCACCGTGTTCGTCCAGCGCCACGTAACGGCGCATGCCGAAGCCGCGTGGCTGCTGTCCTCGGTCACGAGCTACGGCCAGCTCGGCCGGATGACGCAGTTCAAAGAG
>JBKOXM010000152.1:0-9100 GCA_046724925.1 Actinomycetota bacterium
GACGAGGACACCCGCAGCGGACACGAGTGCGATCGCCATGAACGCGAGCGCGCCGCCAGAGGTGCCGGCGTCGACGAGCACAGGCGAGAGAAGCGCTCCCACTATGCCGATCCCGCCGATGAAGATCTCGTTCCAGCGCACGGCGATCGCCGTGGCGACGACCCCGATGAGGCCTGCCACGGCGAGACCGAGCACCGGATCGATCAGGTCGTACAGCTGCGTGGCGGCAGTCGTCGAGGCGTAGAGAGCGGCGATCGCTGCCGCGACGGCGGCGATGGCAGCCTGCGTTCGGCCTTGACGTTCGTACAGATACAAGCCGACGCCGAGCAGCACCGACGAGCCGAGATACGCGAGCGTGACGCGCATCGGCTCGTCGATCCAACCGCGCGACACGGCCATCGCGAAGAAGAAGCCGACGCCGAGCACGATCGCGATCGCGCCGAGCCAAGCAAGCACGCGGCCCCCCAGCAGATCCTCGAGATCGAAGTCGAGTGGGCGGTCGAGCACGCCGGGCCTCCGCGGAGGGGGCGTGCCGGCTCCTGCTGGCGTCGGCGCCTCGCTCCTCGGTGCCGCCGGTGTCCGCTCGACGGGCGGCGGAGGTGAGGGCGGAGGCGCGGGCGGTTGTATCGGCGTCGGGCCGGCATCCAGGCCAACCGCGCCTTCCAGCCGCTCGATTCTGCGCAAGAGCGCGTCGATCCTGCGTTCCAGCGTCTCGTACCGCGGATCGTCAGATCGCATACTTGCTATATAGCACGTTTGAGATAGCTGTCAAGAGGCGCTCCCGCGATCAAGATTCGCCGTATGAGCGCGTTTTCGTTCTCGACCGACGTGACCGTTCGCTTTGCCGAGACCGACGCGCAAGGCGTCGCGCACAACTCCGTCTACCTCGTCTGGTTCGAGGTTGCACGAATCGCCTATCTTGACCGCTTCGCCGGCGGCTATCAGTCGCTCCGTAACCGCGGCATCGAGGCGTTCGTCACCGACGCCTCCGTGCGGTACCGCACGCCGGCGCGTTTCGACGATCGCCTCACGATCAACACGCGCTGCGCGCTCGAGCGCGGCGCTCGCTTTCGTTTCGACTACGCGGTCGAGCGGGACGGCACGCTGATTGCCGACGGTCACACGCTCCACGCATGCGTGGACGCGTCGACGTTTCGACCGACTCGAATCCCCGCCTGGCTCGTCGAGGCGGTTACTAAGGCAGAGGCGGAGGCGTAACCTCGTCGGGCGGAGGCGGAGCCGGCTGCTTCGGCTTCTTCTTCGGCGCCGTCTTCTCCGGTTCCGGCTTGGGCTTCGGCTTCGCGCCGACCCGGACGACGCGCGGCTCGGCTCGATACGACGAGTACCAGACGTCGTCGTGGAGGAGCTTGCCACTCGCGCCGTAGACGCGGCGGTGGACGCTCGTCGCGCGTGACGGCTCTCCACTCTCTTCCACGATCACCGTTCCGACGGTCAGCGCTGGGTCGGAGATCTTCTTCAGCGGCGCCGGCCCCGTCACGCGCAGCGCCGAGGTCTCGGTTTCGACGCGCCGGTTCACGGGTGTTCCGTAGAGGCCGACGTAGAGGGACGATCCGCCCACGAAGGTCCGCAGCAGCAGCCAGTTGCCCGTGTCGTTGACGAACCGAAGATCGAGGTCGGGATAGTTGACCGTCGCGTCGCGCCCGGTCGGATAGTGGGAAATGTAGAGCGCATGGTTCGCACGCGCCTTGATGTCGAGGCCGGCCTCGTACGCCGCGTTGAAGACTGTGGTTGAGACCTGGCACACGCCTCCGCCCAGCCCTGTCTGGAGCTCGCCGTTGATGATCACTGGGGCCTCGAGGAAGCCTTTCTCGGCCGTGCGCTCACCAGTGCGCCGGTTGAACGAGAACTCCTCGCCGGGTGCGATCAGCGTCTTGTCGATCAGGCGCGAGACGAGCTGCACGTTGTGGATCCGGTTGGCGTCGCCGCCGTAGAAGGTCTCGTAGCCCGCCACGCGCTTCGTGATGTGCATCGCCTGCGCCTCTGCAGTCGAGCGCTCGGGTGCGATCGTGTTCACGGTCACGCGCGCGAAGCGCTGCGTCGGCGAGAGGACTGCGGCGAGCAGGGCGCGCGTGGTCGCGGGCTCGTCGACGCCGCGGCCCGGGCGCGCCGGGATCACGGCAACCTCCCCGCTCGAGCTGACGACCCAGTCGGCGTCGGCGGCGGGCCGATTCACTCGCTTCTCGAAGCGGTCGAGCCACTCACGCGCACCGGGGCCGCCGACCCGCAACCCGTTCGCCCCGTTGCGCGGCAGGGCGAGCAGCTCCGCAACCCGATAGCGGTTCAGCCGCCATCGCGTCGGGCCGAGCGCGAGCTCGACGGGAGCCGAGACGGCTCTGCGCGTCTGCACCGCCACCGGTCGCAGGTCGAGGGCCGTGACGAGCGGCGGATCGATGTTTACCGGGAGAGCGACCGGACGCCGGGAGAGTGCGGCGAGCGAATGGACGACGACCTTCGCCCCTTCTCGCCGATCGAACTGCCGGCCGACGAGCCCGGGGACGATGACGGGCTCGAGGCCTCGCAAGACGAGCGCGGCGTCTCGGTGTGGCCGGTTGATCTGAGACGCGAGCCGCTTGAGCTCGTACTGAAGCGCCGGCTCGTACACCTGCGTCGGAGGTGAGATGTCGCTGCCGAAGACCCGCACCTTCATCCGTCTCAGCCCTCGAAACATGCCGAGCCCCTCACCCTGCCGTCGAGCGGCTTCGACTGCGGTCGCCCAATCCGTCTCGACGCCGAGCGTCTTCGGCAGGATCTTCCACTGACGCGCGCCGACCGTGAACGTGACGGGTACGTCCGCCTGCGCCGCCGCGCGCCGCTCGAGCAGGCGCCGCGCGTCGTCCGGCTTCAGCCCGCCGACGTCTACTCCGGCGATCTGGACTCCCTCGGCGATCCTGGCCGGCGAGCCCGCATAGACGAAGCCGACGACCACCGCCGCAGCGACGACGGCGATCGAGAAAACGACCGCGCGCTGACGGACGACGCGTGATCGCGTCGAGCGTCGGCGCACGGGAAGCCTGGCGGAACGAGCGTGCGCGGACAGGCCGGAGAGTCTAGCGACCGAGGAACTCGGCAGACTCGCCCGCGAAGAACGCCTTGACCCCGATCTTCGCGTCGTCGGAGAGGAGCGTTTCCCGGAAGCCCTCGCGCTCGACGGCGAAGCCGTCGCCGTCGTACGCGGCGCGGATCGCACGCTTAATCGCACGCAGGGCGATCGGGGCCTGACGCGCCAGACGGAGCGTGAAATCGTGCGCCCGCTCTGCCAGTTCGATCTCGTCGACGGCGAAATGCACGAGGCCGTCACGCTCCGCCTCGTCTGCGTCGAGCTGGATGCCTTTCATCAGCAGCGCGGTCGCGCGAGCCTGGCCCACGATCCGCGTCACGCGCTGCGTGCCGCCCGCGCCGGGGATCAGTCCCAGGCGCACCTCGGGTTGGCCGATCCGGCCCTGTCCGCGCGCCATGAAGCGAAAGTCACAGGCGAGCGCGAGCTCGCAGCCTCCGCCAAGCGCATGGCCGTTGATGGCGGCGACCGTCGGCTGTGGGAGCGCGGCGAAGGCGTTGAAGATCTCCTGAATTCGAAGCGCCTCGTCGACCTGCTCTGGCGCCAGCGACTCAATCATGAGGAGGTCGGCGCCGGCCATGAAGACGCCCTCGACAGCGCTTTCGACCAGGACCGCACGGGTCTCCAGGTCACCTTCGAGCTCGGCGGCGGAAGCGGCGATCCCACGGGCGACCTCCTCGTCGATCGCGTTCATCGGCGGGCGGTCGAGCGTGACGACGGCGATCCGCTCCTCAGGCAGGCGCTCTAGGCGGACGACGGTCATAAACGTTCCGGATTCGACACAGAGTCGTCACACTTCATGGCGTAGCCTCGGGAATCCCGCCCTCGAAACGCCGACCGAGCTCCCGCTGGACGCCGGGCAGACACGCTCAGAAGGTGAAGAGCTCGATCCCGCCGGAGACGTTGAGCTCGATGCCGGTGATGTAGGAGGCGAGGTCGGAGCACAGGAAGGCGATCGCGTTGGCGATGTCCTGCGGGTCACCCGGCCGTCGCAGCGCTGTGCGCTTGATCATCCGCTCATTCATGTCGGGGTTTCCGAAGTTGAAGGCCTCGGTGCCGATGATCCCGGGCACGATCGCGTTGCACGTGATGCCGTGGCGCGCTCCTTCGAGCGCTAGCGTCTTCGTCAGCCCGATCAGGCCGGCCTTCGTCGTCGAGTAGCTCGCCTGGCCGAAGCCGCCGAGCGTGCCTGCGACCGAGGCCATGTTCACGATCCGGCCCCACCCGCGTTCCGTCATCTGCTCCCAGACCGCCTGAGAGCAATTGAACGCACCGGTCAGGTTGACTGCGAGGTCGCGCTGCCAGAGCTCGGGATTCTGGTGCTGGAACTGGCCGACGTGGTCGAGGGTGCCAGCGTTGTTGACCAGGATGTCGATCGAGCCGAACTCCTCGACGACGCGGGCCACGGTCTCGTCGACCTGGTCTCGATCCGTGACGTCGCACTTGATCGCGGCGGAGCGGCGCCCGAGCTCCTGGATCTCCTTGGCCGTCTCTTCCGTGTAGACCAGCCCCTGCGCGCGAGCGACCTGCGCGAGCACGCCGTAACGCTCGGCTACCTGCTCCCCCTCCTCGTCCGACTCGACCTGGATGTCCGCGATCACGACGTCCGCGCCCGCGCGGGCGAGCGTCAGCGCGTCGGCTCGGCCGAGCCCGCGCGAGCCGCCCGTGACGAGCACCACCCGTCCGGAGAGGTCGATCTCGAGAGCCACTAGTCTCGCGGCAGCAGTATTTCGCGCGCGATCACGAGCCGCTGGATCTGCGAGGTGCCTTCGTAGATCTGGTACAGCTTGGCGTCCCGCATCAGCTTTTCGACGGGGTACTCCTTGATGTACCCGTAGCCGCCGAAGATCTGGACGGCGTCGGTCGTCACCTCCATGCAGATGTCGGCCGAGAAGCGCTTGGCGTGCGAGGACTGCAGCGTCGCCCGCTTGCCTTGGTCGACGAGCCAGGCGGCCTGCCAGGTCAGCAGCCGCGCGGCCTCGATCTTCGTCGCCATGTCCGCGATCAGGAAGTTGATGCCCTGGTTCATCGCGATCGGCTGTCCGAACTGGACTCGCGTCTTCGAGTAGTCGCACGCGTACTCGAACGCCGCGCGCGCGACGCCGACCGCCCCGCAGGCCGTTCCCGGGCGCGTGAAGTCGAGCACGGTCATCGCGATCTTGAAGCCCTGGCCTTCCTCGCCGAGCCGGTTCGCAACCGGCACGCGCACGTCCTGGAAGGCCACCGCAGATGTGTCGGTGGAGCGCTGGCCGAGCTTGTCGAGGTGCTTCTCGATCACGACCCCTTCGGCGTCGCGCGGGACGATGAAGGCGGTCAGCCCGCGGTGTCCCTGCTCCCGGTCGGTCGAGGCGAAGACCGTGAACCAGGCTGCGTGGCCCGCATTCGATATGAACATCTTCGATCCGTTCAGGACGTACTCGTCGCCGTGCCGCACCGCCGTCGTCTGGATCGCGGAGACGTCGGAGCCTGCGTTCGGCTCGGACAGGCAGAACGAGCAGAGGATTGGCTCCTCCAGCAGCGGCGTCAGCCAGTCGCGCTTCTGCTCGTCCGTGCCGGCAGCGAGCACCGGGCCCGCCCCCAGGCCGTTGACTGAGATCGCGGTCCCCATCCCGGAGCAGCCCCAGCACAACTCCTCGCCGACAAGAACTCCTTCGAAGCATCCGAGCCCCGGACCACCGAATTCGGGCGGGATGTGCAGGTTCATCAGGCCGACCTCGTGCGCCTTGGCGATCACGTCCGCCGGATGGGTCTGGTGCTCGTCGTACTCCGCCGCCTTCGGTCGGATCTCCTTCTCCGCGAACTCGTGCGCGAGGTCCCGCAACGCCTTCTGCTCGTCGGTGAGCGCGAAGGAGACCCCCGTCTCGACACTCTCGATTACCGCCATCCGTCTGGCTCCGGCCGGTCGATTGACTAGTCAGTCAAAGCGTACACTGGCCTAGTCGTGACCGAGCAACGCGACATCGCACTCGTGCTCTCGGGTGGCGCCGTCAACGGAGTCCTGATGGAGCTCGGCTTTCTGAAGCGGGTTCGCGAGAGCGAACTCTGGCCGCGCGTCGGTTCGATCTTCGGCACCTCGGCGGGAGCCTTGGCAGGCACGATGGCAGCTCTCGACCGGCTTGATGACCTCGAGGCGTTCATGCTCGACCTCCGCCCCGAGGAGGCGTTTCGCCCGAATCGTCTCTGGCGGCTGCCGCTTCTCGGCCTCCACGAGTACTCGCTGCCGCAGACGATCGCCCGCAAGGTGGGTGACCTGACGGCGCTCGCAGAAGAGCTGTCGCACGCAGAGCGCGAGCTGGTCGTGTGTGCATCCGATGTGACAGAGACGGAACGCACGAGCGGACACAACTTCGAGCTCGTCTACTCGTCGCGGACAACAGAGCCGGCGGAGATGGCTCAGGCGATCATCGCGTCGGCGGCGATCTCGACGCTCGTGCTCCCCGTTCGGGTCGGCGACCGGATCGCCACGGACGGCGCGTGGACAAGGAACTTCCCGCTCGCGCACGCCTACGCCCGGCCCGAGGTCCACATGATCGTCGCGTTCCGCTACCTGCCCGAGTATCCGAAGCTCGAGGCGGCCGCGGTGCGTCGGTTGAAGGAACGGCTCCAGCGCTTTCGGCGCGTGCCGCCGATTCGCGCGCTCATCGCGGAACTCGAAGAGGCGGAGCGGCGCGAGCAGCGCGGGGAGCCCGCGCATCTCGTCGATATGATCACGCGCCTCATGCGCCTCTCGGTGCTCCGAAACACCGAGCTCGAGGAGCGGCTTGCAGACGAGACCGACGCGTCGATCCAGGAGTTTCGCCATCTCTGCGAGGAGCTTCCCGAGCTCGTGCGGTCGCACGGAGGCAGCGAGGAGCTCGTGCGGGTGCTGTGTGACCGGCTCAACGCCGCCGACTTCCCGTTCCGGCGAGAGCGCCTGCTACCGAGGATCACCGTGCACGCCACGCCCGGCGACGAAACGCTCGAGACGCGCGTTCGGGCCGGGGCCGCGTGGACGCACCGAACGAAGCGCGCGCTGATCGCGCGCGGTTACGAGCTCACAGAGGCCGAGCTGGCGCGCGCCGGGCTGCTGGCCGGGGTGGCCTAGCTCTTCTTGGCCCTAACGGCCGTAGCGCGCGCGGAAGCGGAGGACGCGCGCGACGTGCAGGTCGAGCTCGCCCTCGCGCGCAAGCGGGAGCAGCGCGCGGATCGCGCGGCGCGCATGTGCGGGGTCGTTGAAGAGGAGGAGATCGGCGCCGGCGCGCGCCGCCTGCGGCGCCCACCGCTCGACCGGCGCGGCGCGGAGGAAGCTCAGCGAGTCCGTGATCGCGACGCCTTTGAATCCGAGCGAGCGTAGGAGCGTGTAGGTCTCGGGCGAGATCGATGCACGTCGGGGTCCAAGGTCACGTGGATAGAAAGCGTGGCTCGTCATGACGCACGGCACGCCCGCGCGGATCGCCGCTCGGAACGCTGCGACCTCCTGCGGACGCACTCGGGCCGCGACGTCTGACCGGTCGTCGGTCGAGGCCGGCGCGGAGCCGAGTCCTGGAAAGTGCTTCGCGCAGGCGGCAGTCGCGCCCCGGGCAAGCCCCTTCGCGAACGCGACGCCATACGCGGGCTGACGAAAGTGCCGGCTGCCGAGTGGGCCGTCCGCGAAGTCGATCACCGGCGCGAAGTCGACATCCACGCCGATCCGCTCGAGCCCCCGCCCGGTAGCGCGGCCCTGCGCGAGCGCCGCACTCACGCTGCGGTAGGACAACGCCGCAGGCTTCGGCGGAAGCTCCAGAAACGCGCGCACGTCGCCTCCCTCCGGGTCGGCGAAGACGAGCGTTCCTCCCGGATACGGCACGTTGCGACTGAACCGCTGCACGATCACACCGCCCACTCCAGCCGGTGCGGGAAACCCGGATACCACCACGAGTCGCGCCTTTTGCAACGGCGTGAGTCGCCGGATCGTGCCCCGGACGTCAGTACGCCCGGCGGCGCGCGCACCAAGGGGCTCGAGCGCTGGCCCGCCGTCGTCCAGCGAGACTGCGTCGGCCACGATCATCGCCACGGCAACCAGCGACGTCACCACCAGCGCGGTCAGTGAGCTCCTCACGCGGCTGAAGTATCGGCGCAGCGCTTGCCGGGCCGCTCACAGGTCCGGTTGGATTGCCGGGTGACGGCCGTCGGCCCAGTCCCGGAGATAGAGCGTCGCTCCGGCCGCTGGCTTGCCGCGCCGCTCCTCGCATTCGCGTTCTTCGCCCTGACGGCTGGACTTCTGGCGCGGGCCTATGGCGGCGACAAAGGCAGGTACTTCGACCTCTTCTTCAGCGACACGATCCACATGAAGGCCTGGCTCGCCTCGCTCGCGATCGTCTTGGCGCTCGCTCAGCTCTTCACCGCCGCCTGGATCTTCCGCAAGCTGCCGTGGCCGAAGCCGGCGTGGGTCAACCCGGTTCACCGCTGGACGGGTCGGCTCGTCTTCCTCGTAATTCTTCCGGTCGCCTACCACTGCATCTTCCAGCTCGGCTTCCAGGACGCTACGAGCCGCACGCTCGTGCACTCACTCGCCGGCAGCGCGTTCTTCGGCGCCTATGCGGCGAAGGTGACGATCGTCGAGCTGAAGCGATTTCCGCGGCTCGTGCTGCCGGTCGCCGGCGGGCTCTTGTTCGTCGTCCTGCTCGTCGTCTGGTACACGAGCGCGCTCTGGTTCTTCCGCCTGGTCGGACTGTCGCTCTGATCCGACCAGAGACCGACTCCGACCGCACCGCCATTGCCCTCGTCCATCGCGCGGCCTTCGGCAACGAGGCGGAGGCGAGGCTCGTGGAGCGCATTCGCGACTCCGACCGCTTCGTGCCGGAGCTCTCGCTCGTCGCCGAGGAGGACGGCCGCGTCGTCGGCCACGTCTTGCTGAGCTATGTCGATCTCGACGAAGGTCGTGTCCTCTCGCTCGCGCCGATGGGCGTGCTGCCGGACTTCCAGCGGCGCGGAATCGGCGGAGCGCTCATTCGCGCCGCTCTCGGTCGCGCGCGCCAGCTTGGCGAGGACCTCGTGGTGCTCGCC
>JBKOXM010000007.1:0-4090 GCA_046724925.1 Actinomycetota bacterium
CGCTACGACAACGCCGTCGAGTGGTACGAGACGATGAGACCGGCGCTTCCCGACAACGAGCGGTCCGTTCTCGAGCGTCTGTTGGGCCGCGGAACGGGACGTTGTCTCGACCTTGGTTGCGGCTCCGGTGTTGTGATCCCGTTCCTCAACGAGCTCGGCTGGACCGTGGTGGGTGTCGACCCCTCCGAAAAGATGCTGCAGCGCGCGCGCGAGCACGGCAGTGAGGTGGTTCAGGCCTGTGGTGACGCGCTGCCTTTCGAGGACGAAAGCTTCGATGCTGGAGTGTCGATTTGGACGCATACCGACGTGGACGACTTCGCCGGCATGCTCCGCGAGGCCGCACGCGTCCTTCGTCCGCGAGCTCCACTCGTTTACATCGGGGCACATCCGTGCTTCGTCGGACCGCACTCCCACTTCGCCCGGGCTGAGGGAGTGCCCCTGCTCCACGCCGGTTACTACCGGCGGTCGGGCAGATACGACGACGCTCCGGGAGTCACGCCCGACGGGTTGCGAGCGCGCGTCGGAGCGACGCACCTCCCCCTCGGACACCTGATTCAGGCCTTCCTGGACGCCGAGTTCCGCATCGAGCACTTTGAGGAGCTCGAGAGCGACGACTACCCGTACATGATCGCCCTGCACTGCCGCCGGTGACGGTCGCAGCGGCCTGGGACGGGCTGCTCCAGGGCGAGGAGCTTGCACATCTGACGAGCGAGGAGGCGCACGGAGCACGAACCGAGCCCATTCCGGACGACCTTCATCCGCGGGTCCGCGAGGTGCTTCCCTTCGAGGAGCTCTACTCGCACCAGCGGGCGGTCTGGGACGCGACTCGCCGCGGAGAGCACGTGATCGTCACGACCGGGACGGCCAGCGGCAAGTCTCTCGCCTTCAATCTGCCCGTCGTGGACGCGCTCGCCGCCGAACCAAAGCAGCGCGCTCTCTACCTCTATCCGACAAAGGCGCTCGCGCAGGACCAGGTGCGAGCGCTCGGTGGGTTGCGGATCCCACGGCTCAAGCCGGCGATCTACGACGGCGACACGCCGAGCGAGGAGCGCTGGCAGGTGCGCAAGTGGGCGAATGTGATCCTGACCAACCCGGACATGCTCCATGTTGGCGTCCTCCCGCACCACGACCGCTGGGGCGACGTCCTCCAGAACCTCCGCTACGTGGTGGTCGACGAGGCGCACGTGTACCGCGGCGTCTTCGGCTCGCATGTCGGCAATGTCCTGAGGCGGCTCCGGCGGGCGGCCGGCATCTACGGAGCCAAGCCGCAGTTCCTCCTTGCCTCGGCAACGATCGCGAACCCCTCGGAGCTGGCGGGCGACCTGCTCGGGCTCGAGGCGACTGTCGTAAGCGAGGACGGTGCACCGCGCGCGGAACGGACGATCGCGCTCTGGAACCCGCCGCTCGTCGACGAGGAGCTCGGCCTCCGGGCCAGTGCTCTCGGGGAAGCGTCGCGAATGCTCGCCGGCCTCGTGTCGCAGGGGCTGCGGACGATCTGCTTCGCCAAGAGCCGCAAGGCGACCGAGCTGATCCACCGCTTCACGGTCGAACGCCTGAACGACGCTGAACTCGCGCGCCGGCTCGCTCCCTACCGTGCCGGGTATACACCCGAGCAGCGCCGCGAGATCGAGCGGCGGCTCGTCGAAGGCGATCTGCTCGGCGTGACGGCGACGGACGCGCTCGAGCTCGGGATCGACATCGGGCTGCTCGACTGCGCGATCTCGGTCGGTTTCCCCGGCACCGTCGCAAGCCTCCGCCAGCAATGGGGACGTGCCGGCCGGCGCGGACATGGGCTCGCCGTGCTGATCGCAAGCGAGGATGCTCTCGACCAGTACTTCATGCGCGAGCCGGACGCCTTGCTTGGCCGCCGAGTCGAGGCCGCGATTCTCGATCACGCAAACGTCCGGGTCCTCGACGGCCATGTCCTCTCGGCGGCATACGAGGCTCCGATCGACGACGACGACCGGGCGACGCTGGGCGACGCAGCCCTCGAGCGGGCCGCGGTGCTGCCCGACCTGAAGGAGACGAGGGCCGGTTATGTCTGGGCCGGCCGCGAGTACCCGGCCGCGCGCGTCCCACTTCGCTCCACCGGTCCCGACGCCTTTACGGTGGTCGACGTCTCCACCGGCTCGCTGCTCGGGCTCGTGGAGCTCGAGCGTGCGTACTCGACCGTCCACCAAGGCGCCGTCTACCTCCACCTCGGACAGCCGTATCTCGTCCGCGAGCTCGACCTCGTTTCACGTACAGCCGTCGTCGAGCCCTTCAACGGCCCCTACTACACGCAGGTCAAGAAGGAGACGACTACGGCGATCGTCGAAGAGCGGCGGCATGAGCGCAGGCTCGGGCTCGATCTCTCGTTCGGCGCGGTCTCCGTCACCGAGCAGGTGGTCGCCTACCAGAAGAAGTCGATTCGCGATCAGGAGACGCTGGAGCTTGTCGGCCTCGACTTGCCGCAGACTACGTTCGAGACGGAAGCGGTCTGGTACCTCCCGGAGCCGGAGCAGCTCGAGGAGCTCGAGCGGATGCCGCGATTGCTCGGAACGCTCCACGCCGCCGAGCACGCGATGATCGGCATGCTCCCGCTCTGGGCGATGTGCGACCGCTGGGACATCGGCGGCCTCTCTACCAACGTGCATTTCCAGACCGGCCGTCCGACGGTCTTCGTCTACGACGGGCATGCAGGCGGCGTCGGTATCGCCGAGCGAGGCTTCGAGGCGTTCGAGGGCTGGGTCGAGGACACGGCACGGATGCTGGAGGGATGCCCCTGCGAGCACGGCTGCCCCTCGTGCGTGCAATCGCCGAAGTGCGGGAACCTGAACGAGCCGCTCGACAAGGATGGGGCGCTGACGCTGCTGCAGCGAATGCTTGCGGCTTGACCCTTCGCCGGGTAGTCATTCTGCTCCTCGTCGCGTGGCTTGTGGCCACGGCCGTGCTGTTCGTCTGGCCTCGCGAGGACTCGCCTGAGCAGGCCGATGCGGTCGTCGTCCTGTCCGGCAGCCGCAAATACCGATTGCCGCGCGCGCTCGAGCTCATGCGCGACGGCATCGCACCGACCCTCGTGATCTCGCGGGGGCTCGACCCGCGCTGGCGGCAGGCTCATCGACTCTGCACTGAGGGCGACGAGCGCTTCCGCGTGCTGTGCATCGAAGCGGATCCGGACTCGACTCAGGGCGAGGCGGAAGCGATCGGCCGGCTCGCGTCGGAACGCAACTGGCACAACGTCGTGGTCGTCACCTCTCGCTTCCACGTCACGCGTTCGCGCATGCTCTTCGAGCGTTGCGTGAACGGCGAGGTCGAGGCCGTCGGGACGGGCTCTCCGTGGTTCTACTTCCCGCTCAACGTGCTGACCGAATGGGGAAAGCTCGGCTATCAGCTGACCGTGCAGCGCGAGTGCTGACGGGCTGTCGATTTCCTGCTCCTTCGATCGTCATAGAGTCGTCAGCAACCAAAGGAGGCGAGATGCAGTACATGCTCCTGATCTACGGCGACGAGAGCCACTGGAGCTCCCAGAGCGAGGAGGAGCAGCGCGCGGAGTTCGCCAAGTACCAGACCTATACCCAGGAGCTTCGCGATCACGGGGCTCTCGTCGCGGCCGATCCGCTCCAGCCGACGTCGAGTGCCACGACTGTGCGGGTACGCAACGACGAGACGATCACCACCGACGGTCCATTCGCGGAGACGAAGGAGCAGCTCGGGGGCTACTACTTGATCGAGGTCGACTCGCTCGACGAGGCGATCGAGTGGGCAGCCAAGATCCCGGCCGCTCGCGGCGGCTCGATCGAGGTCCGGCCGATCATGCCGACGTCCGTCGAAGCCTCGGCGTAGAGAGAGCAGGCGGCGAGGTGAGCGCATAGAGGCCGTCGAGCGAGCGTTCCGCGACGACTGGTCGCGCGCCGTCGCCGTCCTCGCACGGGCGTTCGGCGACCTCGAGCTGGCGGAAGAGTCGGTTCAGGAGGCCTTCGCGACGGCGGTCGAGCGCTGGGGAGCGCGGCCGCCGTCGAACCCGGGCGCCTGGATCCTCACGACCGCCAGGAATCGAGCGATCGACCGCATCCGCCGCGAGCGCACACTGGCGCGGAAGCAGGAGCTG
>JBKOXM010000096.1:0-8320 GCA_046724925.1 Actinomycetota bacterium
GTCGTACTCCCAGTCACCGGGACCGAGCACCTCACGGACGATCTCCTCTGCCTCGGCCGGCGTCTGGCCCGGTAGCAAGCGGCAGTCGACCGTCACGTCGCAGAGCGCGGGGATCACGTTCCGCTTCTTCGACGCCTCGGCCATCGTCGGGCTGAAGGTGAGGGAGAGCAGAGGCTCGACCAGCTCGCGGGCGACCGGAGAGATCTCCTCCGCGCGCCTGACGATCTCATCTGCCGGCGGCACCTCTCCGGCGACCGCGGCCATGAATTCCTCGACCTCCGGCTCGATGCGCGGCGCAGGAGCGTACGCGTCGAGCTTCTCGATCAGAAGCGCGGCCTTCACGAGCGCGTTGTCGGCGATCCTCGGCTTGGATGCGTGGCCGCTTCGCCCCCGCACGTGCAGGGTGAACGGCGCGCTCATCTTCTCGGCGCTCGCACACAAGTAGAACGGCCGGCCTCCGAGCTCGAGCCGTTCCCCGGCGCCCTCGTTGAGCGAGTAGTCCGCGCGCACTGCCTCGGGATGTTCGAGCGTGAGCCATTCCAGGCCGAACCCCTCGCCGACCTCCTCGTCGGCGGCGGCGATGAAGATCAGATTCCCCTCGGGCTCCCAGCCGTCGCGAGCGAGCGAGGCGACCGCAACCGCGCTGGCCGCCACCTGCCCTTTCATGTCGAGAGCACCCCGGCCCCAGACCTCGCCGTTCCGCAGCTCGCCGGACCAGGGGTCGACCTCCCACTCGGCGGGATCGGCAAGCACCGTGTCGGTGTGCGAGAGCAGCGCCAGGCTCGGCCCCGATCCACCGCAGATCCGCGCGACGAGGTTCGCGCGCTCCGGGACCTTGGCGAGGAGCTCGCACTCGACGCCGTGGTCTCCGAGGTACTCGCGCAGAAGCTCAGCCGCGATCGTCTCGTTGCCGGGCGGATTTACGGTATCGAGGCGGATCAGACGCTGGAGGAGGTCGGCGGCCTCATCGCGCGGACTCGCGACAGCCATTACTCGTCGTGTTTCGCCAGCTCGGTCAGCTCGTTCCGGACGTCCCAGAGCTCCGGGTACATGCGGTTGTGAATCAGTTTGCCGAGCAGCTCGACCGGCGTCCCCTGAGTGCCGATGACCTCTCCCCCGATGATCCGCTCGACGACCTTGAAGTGCCGGATCCGCCAAAGCGTCACGCGCTCGTCCCACTCGATCAGCGCTTCCGCGAGCAGGTAGAGCTCCTCGTGCTCCCGCCCGCGCCGGTACACGTCGACAATCGACAGGCCGGCGTCGCGCCGGAGCCGGTGAAACGCCTCGCCGAGCTGCGGCGACACACGTCGGACCTCGCGGAATCCCGGTGAGTCGAAGCCGCTGCCGTGCCCGAGCTCAGGGCGGATCCCGCTGGTGTACTCCCACGGTGACATGTGCTCGAGCATGTCCAGGAACGACGTCGTCAGCTTGAGGCTGTCGGCTGCGCGTCTCAGCAACCGCAGCGCCGCGGCGACTTCGCCGTCGCCGAGTAGGCCAACCGCCGTCTCGACCTCGAAGACCGCGAGCTTGAGCCAGAGCTCCGACGACTGGTGCACCGTCTGGAAGAGCAGCTCGTCGCGATGGGCCATCTCCTCCGGCGACTTCTGGAGCGCGAGCAGTTCGTCCGTGCGCAGGTAGCGCTCGTAATCGCTCTGGGCCGTTCCCGGAAGAACCGGCTCGGTGAGGTCCTCGACTGTCTCCTGGCCGCTGCCGTGGCCTTCGGTCACGACGGCGGCTGGAAGAGATGGATCCGATAGCCGTCCGGGTCGACCACCTCGAACGACGTCCCGTATTCCTCCCGCATGACCTCGGTCGGCTCGTGACCGGCCGCGCGCACCTGCTCCGCGGCTGAGTCGGCATCGCCGACCTCGAAGTTGATGAACGCCGTGCCCGGTTCGGGCTCGACGCCCTCAGGGGCGGCGTGAAGGGCGAAGCGTACGCCGTCGAGATCGGCCTGCATCCACTGGTCGTCTCCGTCGAGCGGAAGTCCCAGCACGTCGCGATAGAAGTCCCGCGATCGCTTCATGTCGCGGACGTAGATGTGGACGTTGTCGAGCCGCGAGACCAGACCCATGCAGGCACGAGCATACTTTTCGGCGTGTCCGACCTGTTCTCCGACGCAGCCAGCCAGCGGATCCCAGAGGTCGCCCCGCTCGCCCTCCGAGCGCGGCCCGAGAGCTTCGAGGAGTTCGTTGGCCAGGAGCACGTGCTCGGCGAGGGATCGGCGCTCCGCCTCGCGATCGAGGAGGACCGGGTCGGCTCGATGATCCTGTACGGCCCGCCCGGCAGCGGGAAGACGACGATCGCGCGCATCGTCGCCCACTCGACCGGCGCCGTGTTCGAAGAGCTTTCAGCCGTGTCCGCTTCCGTCAGCGAGGTTCGCGCTGTCATGTCGCGGGCTCGCGACCGGCTCGGAGGGAACGGCGAGCGCACGATCCTCTTCCTCGACGAGATCCACCGCTTCAACAAGGCGCAGCAGGACGCGCTGCTGCCGGCGGTCGAGGAAGGCCTGATCACGTTGATCGGCGCCACGACCGAGAACCCCTACTTCGAGGTGAACTCGGCGCTCCTCTCCCGTTGCCAGGTCTACGAGCTCGAGGTCCTGTCCGACGAGGAGCTGGCGGCGATCGTCAGGCGCGGCGCCGAGCTGCTCGAGACCGAGCTCGCAGAGGAGATCGTCGAGCTGATCGCGCGCCGGGCCGGGGGCGATGCCCGCAACGCGCTGAACATCCTCGAGCTCGCGGTCGAGACCGCGCGGGCCGAGGACACGCACGTCGAGGAACGGCACGTCGAGGAAGCGTCCACGAAGCGGCCGCTGGTCTACGACCGCGCCGGCGACCAGCACTACGACTTCATCTCGGCGTTCATCAAGTCGATGCGCGGGTCGGATCCCGACGCCTCGGTCTACTACCTGGCCGCGATGCTCGAAGGCGGAGAGGACCCGCGCTTCATTGCTCGCCGGATGATCGTGCTCGCCTCCGAGGACATCGGCAACGCTGACCCGCGCGCGCTCGAGGTCGCCGTCGCGGCCGCCCAGGCAGTCGAGCACGTCGGTCTCCCGGAGGTCAGCCTCACGCTCGCCCAGGCCGCGATCTACCTCGCCCGCGCGCCCAAGTCGAACGCGAGTTACATCGCGCTCAGAGAGGCGCGCGCGGACGTTCAGGAACGCGGCAACCTGCGCCCTCCGAAGGCACTTCAGCAAAAGGGGCATCCCGGTGAGCGCCTTGGGAAAGGGAAGGGATACATCTACCCGCACGACGATCCGCGCGGCTTCGACGTCGATTACCTGCCCGACGAGCTGAAGGGCCGCAAGTACTATCGACCGGCAGGGTCAGGCGAAGAGGCGACGACGAAGGAGGGCGAGGATGGCGATTGAGGTCAAGACTGAGAAGCGCGCGCAGGCCGTCTGGGAGGGTGACCTCATGAGCGGCTCGGGGCGCGTCAGCGTCGGCAGCGGAGCGATCGGCGAGCAGTCCGTGTCGTGGGCTGCACGCACCGAGAACGAGGAAGAGACCAGTCCGGAAGAGCTGATCGCGGCCGCGCTGGCTGGCTGCTTCTCGATGGCGCTCTCGCATGGTCTCGCTGAGGCCGGAAACACCCCAACGAAGATCGACACGGATGCTCTCGCGACGTTCGAGAAGACCGAAGCCGGGTTCCGGATGACTCGAATCGCCCTGACCGTGCGCGGCCAGGTGGACGGAATCGACGAGGACTCGTTCCGCAAGGCCGCCGACGAGGCCAAGGAGGGCTGCCCGGTCTCGAACGCCCTCAAGGGCAACGTCGACATCTCGGTCGACGCCGCGCTCGCCTGAGCTAGTCGGACCCTTTCTCGATCCGCTGAGCGGCGAACTCCGCGAAGTCGCCGCCTAGGGCACGGAACGCAGCGGCCGCGCGCTGCCAGTCGTAGTCGGCGCGCCTGAACTCGAACTCGCCGTCGTCGCGACGAACGGCCCACGCGGCGCGGCGGTCGCCGTCGAGCGGCATGCCGACGCTGCCGGGGTTGATCAAGTACGTGCCCGCCGGTCCTGCCCGTCGGAACTGTTGATGGCTGTGCCCGAAGACGATCGTGCGGTCGTGCACACCGGCAAGCAGACGTTCCTCGCCCTCCTGGGGCTCCGGTGCGAAGCTGTCGTCGTCGGAGAGCGGCGAGCCGTGGACGTAGAGAACCCCGTCGACCTCAGCTTGGGGCGGCAGACCGTACAACCAGTCCTCGACGTCCGGCGCAACCTGTCCATTGAACTGCTCGTAGACCTCCGAGACCTCCGGCCGATCAGCCGGAGGCTCACGGAGCCAACGTTCGCCGTTGCCGCGAATCCACGTCGCGTTCGGAAGCTCTCGTAGCCGCGCCAGCGTCTCCAGCGGCCACGGGCTCGGGGTCCCGTAGTCGCCCCCGAGGAGGCACCGGTCAGCGCCCTCGCGGTCGATCTCGTCGAGCACGACCTCGAGCGCGGGCAGGTTCCCGTGGATGTCGTAGACAATCGCGAGCATGGCGGGGAGAGCCTAGTGCCCGAGGGGCACTAAACCGTGCGTCTCCACCTGCACGAGTGGGGGCCGACGGACGCTGCACCGATCATCTGCCTGCACGGAGTCGCGGGCCACGGCGCCAGGTTTCGCAAGCTCGCCGAGGAGAAGCTCGCCGCGCGTCGAGTGCTCGCGCCGGACCTGCGCGGTCACGGTCACTCGGACTGGGAGCCGCCCTGGCGGCTCGAGACCTTCGTCGAAGACGTCCTCGAGACAGCGGTGGCCGCCGGCGTAGAACGGGCCGACTGGATCGGTCACAGCTTCGGCGGGCGACTGGTTCTCGAGGCCGCCGCCGCCCATCCGGAGGTAATCGAGCGAGCAGTCCTGCTCGACCCGGCGATCTGGGTCCCGCCGCCGATCGCGCTCGACCGGGCCGAAGCGCTCGAGGATCTCTCGTGGGACTCATTCGCTGAAGCGCTCGACGCTCGAGTGGCGCAGGGCGGCCTGTACTCGACGCCCCGCGAAGTGCTCGAGGAGGAGGTCACCGCACACCTCGAACAGTCGGATGACGGCCGCCTGCGCCTCCGCTTCTGCCGAAGCGCAGTGGTCGCCGCGTACTCCGAGATGTCCCGGCCGCCACCGCTCGCTCGCGTGGAAGCCCCGACGCTGATCGTCCGCGGCGCGCAGACCGACGTCGTGCCGGAGACGGCCCTGGACTTCGTTCAGGCCGAGCTTGGCGGCGAGCTGAGTGTAGTGACCGTTCCCGGGGGCCACAACGTCATCTGGGACGCCTTTGGCGAGACCGCTGAGGCCATCACCCGATTCCTCGACACCTCACCACGTTCCTGATTGCACCCTCGGGACAGTCTGACCGGATCCGTGCTTTTGGCCGACGACACGGGCGCGATACGCTAGCGGCGATGCGGTCCGAGGCTGCGGTGCGCGTACTCCTCGCCGACGACGATTCTCGGTTTCTGGAGTCACTGACGCCGCTGATCGAACGTCAGCCCGAGCTGACGGTCGTCGGTGAGGCAGCGGACGGACTGGCCGCGATCGAGCTCGCGGAGGAGCTCGAGCCCGACGCGATCGTGATCGACGTGCACATGCCCTTGCTCGACGGCGTGACGGCGATTGCACGCCTGCGCCGCGACCATCCGAGCGCCTGCCTGATCGCCGTCACGGGCGACGAGGCTCCCGAGGTCCATCGTGCGGTCGGCGAAGCGGGCGCCGACACACTGATGCTGAAAGGCGAGCTCTACGACACCCTCGTGGACCGCCTGAGAGCGCTGAGAACGAGCACGTAGGGACCTTTGCGATGTACGAGGTCGAGACGCGCAACGTCGACGGGCAGGCCACTGCAATCGGCAGCGCGGGACCCTTCACGTTGGTCGTCGATCGCCCCATCGATGCCGGCGGGGGTGGCCTCGGCTTCGATGGTGGACAGTTGCTCTACCTCGCAGTTGCAGGTTGTGTCTCGAACGATCTCTTTCGCGAGGCTGCCGCAGAAGGGGTCACGCTCAGCCGCGTACGAGTGACGGCACGCGGCGACTTTTCCGGCGATCCTGCGGTTTCACAGGAGATTGAATACGAGGTCGAGATCGACGGCGACGCGCCGACGGATCAGCTCACGGCTCTGGTGGAGAAGGTCGATCGAATCGCCGAGATCCCCAACTCGCTTCGCGGCGGAACCCCCGTACGGCTCCGGGCTGCACGCACCGGAGGCGGCTAGATCAAGCTCCTCTTCCGGAGAGCGACATGGCGAGGGCCGGAATCGAACCGGCGACACCACGGACTCTGCCGCTGAGAAAGCTGCGCTTTCTCAGCGGGTTGCCCCTGAAAGAGACATGGCGAGGGCCGGAATCGAACCGGCGACACCACGGTTTTCAGCCGTGTGCTCTACCAACTGAGCTACCTCGCCGCGGCACCCCAGTCTAGCCCGGACTCGGGGGATCCCCGCCATGTAAGCGAATCGGACTTTCACCGCTAAACCGTGCTTCCCGCGGCCTCGAAGGAGCTCGCCGGACTCCGGGCGATCCCGCGGAAAGTCCGCCGCGTAAGCGATCCGGATTTCGGCGGCACAAAATCGGGGCGGATCGATGTCCGCCCCGATCGAGCGTCCGGGCCGGTGCTACCGCGCCGCGAACGTCCCGTACCCGCGAGCTTAGGCGGATGGTTTCTTCCGCGCAAGCACCGCGTTACCCGACCCCGCCGACAGCTCACGAACGTCCTCGAAACCACGCTGCTCGAGCTCGCGTCTAAGGCGGTCGGTTGGGACGTAGATCGGGGTCTCCGGGCCGACGGAGAACGCAAAGAGCGCATGTCCCCGGGGTTCGAGCACGCGCGCCAACTCGTCGAAGAACGGGATCATGTTTGCGTGCGACACGAGGTCGAATGACGATTCCGGAAACGGAAGTCGAGCGGCATCGGCGCGCTCGAACCTGACGCGGGTCGCGAGATCCGCAGGCAGGTTCTCCCGCGCCTTTGCGAGCATCGCGTCGGAGACATCGACACCGACCACCTCCGCGCCCTCGAAGCGGCGGGCGGCCGCCACCGCACCCACGCCCGTCCCGGTCCCGAGGTCGAGCACTTTGCGGGGTGGTTGCGGAATCGCCGCCAGCCCGGCTTCGAACGGGGCGAACGACTCCGGGCTGCGCATCGAATCCCAGACCGGGGCGAGCTTGTCGAACTGGCGACGCATCAGGCCACGGAAGACCGGCCAGACCCCGGGACGGCGGACGACGGCGTCCGTCGCCATCCGTGCGAACCGCCTGCCGAGGCGCTCGATCACACCGCGTCCAGGTTGATGCGAAGCTCAGCGCCTTCCTCAGCGCCGAACATCTCGGCGGCGTTGCCACGGTTCATCGCGACCGCGACGTTGCGATACGCGTCCTCGTAAAGAACGAGGTCGCCGGGGCGTGCGTCGCCGAATGTTCGAGCCGCCACGGCGTAGTAGCGCTGGCCCGCGTGCTGGAGCTCGACCCGCATGCCCGGAACGACCCCTGCCCGCTCGAGATGTTCACGGTTCAGATTGAGCTGGATGTTTCCGAAGCCGTCGATGTACAGCGCCGTCGCACGGATCCGGTGTGCCCCGAGCTCCGCCTCGGGCACGCCGAGCCGGACCAGCGCGTCGCTCGCGATGGGTGGTCCGAGCTCGCCCAGCTCGACACCCTGCGCGAGATGGGCCGCGGCCGGCGAGAAGAGATCGCGTCCGTGGAAGGTGCGCGAGACCGGCTCGAGGGCGTACTTCGGATTCGCGAGCTCGTGCGCAGCCGCGATCCCTCCGAGCCTTTCCGCAGCGAGGACCAGCAAGCCGTTGTCCGGTCCGACATAGAGGCGGCCGCTCTCGTCGCGAAGTGCGAGCGGCCGGCGAGGACCACCCACGCCGGGGTCGATGACGGCGAGGTGTACTCCGATCGGCATATACGGCAGCGTGTTCGCGAGCACGACGGCTCCTTGCAAGACGGCCCGAGCCGGAATGCCGTGGGTGATGTCGATGATCTCCGCATCCGGCGTGATCCGCTTCATCACGCCGTGGCAGGTCCCCACGAAGTCGTCCTGCAGGCCGAAGTCCGACAGGAACGTGATGAACACGAGGGGGAGCCTAGGCGGTCGCCGACCGGACCGCTGCCACCAATCCGTCGAGGTCGTGGGTTTGCGCCTCGGCCACGATCGAGAGTCCGACCTTTCTTGCCACGCGCGAGGTCTCGGGACCGATCGTGATCGCTGCCGCAGCGCCGCCGATCGCCGCATACGCGCGGGCTGCCGAGCCGGATGCGAGCACGACGACGTCCCCGTGCGGCGGCGACGGCTCGAGCAGCCGGGTGCGGTACAGCGGAACGAAGTCGGCTCGCAGCTCCTC
>JBKOXM010000033.1:0-6661 GCA_046724925.1 Actinomycetota bacterium
GGATGAGTCTGCGGAAAGCCTGGGGAAGGATCACGAAGGCATGGCGGCCGACCCAGCCGAAGCCCAGCGCTGCGGCGGCCTGATGCTGCTCCCGCGGAATCGACTCCACCGCGCCGCGGGTCGCCTCCGCGATCTGCGCACTTCCCCACAGCGACAACCCGATCGTCGCGCTCGTGAACGGGTCGAACTCGAACTGTTCGCCGAGGACCGGGAAGACGAAGAAGACGATGAACATCGTGACGATGATGGGCAGGCCGCGCCAGACCTCGACGTAGAGCCGGATCAGAGCTCGCGTGGGCGCGAACCGGATCGTGAACAGCGTCCCGAGAATGATTCCGACGATCGCGCTCGCGGTGACCGCGAAGGCGGCGATCCGGAGCGTGCCCGGCAGCCCGACCTCGAGCATGTACTCCGCAGTCGGCTGGACCCAGTCCGGCAGCTCGAACACGAGCATCTAGTGCCCCTTCCGTATGGCTGGGAGCGGCACTAGGCCTCCTCCGGGAGGGCAAGGTGCGATTCCAGCAGTCGGATCAGTCCCGAGAGCGTCCACACGAGCGCGAGGTAGACGACGGCGAGCACGAAGAAGGTCTCGAGCGTTTGCAGGGTGGCGGCGTTGATGTCGTACGCCGTCTTCGTCAGCTCGGGGTAGCTGATGACGTACAGGAGCGCGGTGTTCTTGAGCACTGCGATGTAGGTGTTGATCGACGATGGGAGCGCGATGCGGCCGCCGATTGGGAGCGTGATGTTGAGGAACGTCTTGATGCGGCCGAAGCCGAGCGCAAGAGCGGCCTCGCGATAGCGGAAGGGGACGGCCTCGAACCCGGCCCGAAAGTTCTCGGTGTTGAAGGCTCCACCCCACACCATCACTGAGAGCCACGCAACGGTGAAAGATTCGAGCTGGATCCCGAGCTGCGGAAGGGCGAAGAAGTACATGAAGATCTGGACGAGGATCGGCGTGTTGCGGATCACCTCGACGTAGACGGCCGCCAACTGGCTCACGACCGGGACGCGGTGCGCGCGCGCCGCGCCGAGCACGGCGCCGATGACGAACGCACCGGCGACCGCGATCGCCGAGACCTCGAGCGTGCGCTTCAAGCCCGCGAGAAGTGCGTCCGAGTTCTCGCGGACGAAGTCCAGCGGCTCGAAGATGACGGCGACGATCACGGCGCGCAGGTCGGAGCGGCCGCGCCCGTAGGCGCGGCCGCTCCGCTCACGTCTCTACGGACAGACGGTGTCGATGCTCGGCAGGCTGGCCGAGCGGTAGGCGAAGTCCTGCCTGGGACGAAGGATGTTGCGCGAGAAGGTCCGGACGAATCGCGGTGCGAAGTGATTCCGGAGGATCGGCATGAAGAGGTCGCGTCTCTTCATGAGGTTGAGCCTCGAGTCGACCCACCGCTTCATCGCCGTGTATCCCTGCCTGATGCCTATGCCGTAGGGGGCGACGAGGAAGGTGTCGCCGGTCATCTGGAGGTTGCGATCCGCCGCGGCGATCGGCGCCAGGACGGTGTCGTCCCACATGACCGCGTCGGCGCGGCCCTGGGTCAACCGCAGGACGGAGGCGGTGACGCCGTCCGTCGTCACAACTTCGGCCTGCTGGAAGCAGCGGCGCATCCAGCGGTGATAGATCGAGCCGTCCGTGGTCGCGACCCTGCGGCCGTTGATGTCGCTCAGCCTCTGGATCGGCGAGTCGTTGCGTACGAGCAGACGGCCGGTTGCCCTGTAGTACGGCCGTGAGAAGTCGATGCGAGTGTCGCGGTCGGCCGTGTACGTGAACGTCGAGATCACGACGTCGACCCGATTCGTCGTCAGCAGCGGCTCGCGCGCCGCCGTCGGCGCGCAGGTGAAGCTCACGCGATTCGCCTTACCGAACGCGAACCGTGCGAACCAGCGAGCGATGTCGATATCGAAGCCGGCGTGCTCTCCGCGAATGTTGATGTACCCGAACGGCGGTGCGTCGCACTTGACGCCGACGATCCAGCGCTTCCGTTGCCGCACCTGCGCCGGCAACGCAGGAAGCCTCGCCTTGTTCGCCGCCGTCGCCGACGACGCGCCGGCCTCGCTGGACGTCGCCGCGACCCCCAAAGCCGCCAGCGCCGCCGCCGCGAAGGCGAACGCGATCGTCACTGCCAAGAGTCGCTTCATTCAGCCCCTCCTTCGGTTTCCGCGATGGCCAATTCTTCCAGGGAATGAGCAAGCTGGAGGCTTCGACGCAGGAAGCGGCGCGTCCGTTCCTCCCGAGGGCGATCAAGGATGTCTGCGGGAATGCCCTCCTCGACGATCCGTCCTTCGTCCATGAAGATCAAGCGGTCCCCGACCTCGCGCGCGAACTGCATCTCGTGGGTGACCACGATCATGGTCATCCCGAACTCGCGGGCGAGATCGCGCATGACGACGAGCACCTCCCCGACCAGCTCCGGGTCGAGCGCCGAGGTAACCTCGTCGAAGAGCATCACGTGTGGCGCCATCATCAGCGCGCGGGCGATGGCCACTCGCTGCTGCTGGCCCCCGGAGAGCTGATGCGGATACTGGTGGGCTTTCTCCTCGAGCCCGACGCGGGCAAGGAGCTCCCTCGCCCTTGCCTCCGCCTGCTTGCGCGGCACCTTTCGCACCCGCCGGACCGCGAGCGTGAGATTGTCGATCGCCTTCAGGTGCGGGAACAAGTTGAACTGCTGGAAGACGATGCCGATCTGCTGCCGCACCGCCGAGACGTCGGTCCCTTTCTTCGTGATCTCCTTTCCCTCGAAGAAGATCCGGCCCGAGTCGAGCGGCTCGAGCAGGTTGATGCAGCGCAGCAAGGTGCTCTTTCCGCTTCCGCTCGGGCCGATGACGACGAGGACCTCGCTCGCATCCACCTGGAGGGTGATTGCGTCGAGCACGACGTTGTCCCCGAACGACTTGCGGACGTTTTCGAGCCGGACGACCGTCCCGCGGACAGCGTCCGGCGTCGTCACGAGCTCCGTCTGAGCCGCAACGTCGCCCGCAGTCAACGAACCCCTCCCGGCACCGCCTCCCTTATAGAGCTTTTCCGCCCGCCCATCAAACCGGACGGACCGAGGCTAGCGCTTCGCGCCGCGGAGCTCGGCGAGCGGGAAGGAGCGGTGTGCGCGCGGCGGCACGATGTAGTTCTGGCGGTGCGTCGCCCGCAGCACCGAGTTGATTCCCTGACCGCGTGAGCGCGCCCCCAGGCCGAGCTTGGTGCCGTCCGAGAAGATCCCGTCCATCGCCCAGCGGGCTCTGTGGAAGCCTGCCGTGGTGGGCGCGAACGCGATGAAGTGGACACCAGCGGCGTGGCCGGCCCGCTGTCCGTCGACATCCGGTCGCGCGCTCGAGAAGAACGGGTTGTCGAGCGTGTTGAAGTCAGCGCGCTGGATGAAGCTCGTCCCCTTCCGCCGGCGCACGCCGTAGTTGTCGACGACGTCGCGGTCGAGCCGGCTCGCGTGCTGGAACGAGCCGCTGTGACCGACCGCGTGATGGCGCTCGGCGTCGGCAACGACCTCCTGCGCGGACTCGGAGGAGGCGGCGTCCTGCGGCAGCGTGAACCTGCCCGCGGGCAGGTCCAGCCCGGGTCGCCCCATGGCGCGAACCTGGTCGTCGAAGGAAAACGACGTCCACCACGCTTGGACGTCCTCGAAGAGGTGGGAGAGATGCATGATCGTGCCGCCGCGGAAATAGCCCTTCGGCCACTGGTCGGTGACTCCCGCGAGCGTCTCGAAGTTCGTGATCCGGCCTGGGCCGTGCGCGCTCCGCTGGGTCGACGTGAACCCGAGGAAGAGCTGGGCCTGGTCCGGAATCAGCTCGGCTCCCGGAATGCCTGCCGCCAGCGCCATCTTCTTCGGGAGCCCACCGCCGACGAAGCCTTTGCGCACACTCGTCACCTTGAACAGGTCGTCGAGCTTCCCGAACACGGCGTCCGCTCCCGCCGCGACGTGGCCGAGCGAGTCGCTTCGGAAGAGCACCGAGACGTCGTTCTCCTCGAGCACGAGACTCTCGTCGTCGCTCGCGAACCTCGGCGAGGGGCCGAGCACGGGCACACGCCTGAGTGTGAGCCAGGAAGTCTGCTCGTCTGCGGGCAGGTAGTCCGGGTAGCGGCGGCCGTTCGCCAGGCGCGGCAGGAACGTCTTGAAGTACGGCTCGCCCCACGCGACGGTCACGCCGAGGCCTTTCGGCGTCTGGGGGTACGCGCGGTCGAGCTTCCGGAGGGCGGATTCCAGGCGCTTCTGGGCGCCGAGCAGCGCGTTCGAGGTCTTGGCAACGCGGAGCTTGGCTGTCACTAGCTGGTGGTGGAGCGGTGGAACAAGCACCTCTACGCCGTCACGCAGCACGACCTTTACGCCCTGGAGCAGGTGTTGCTCTCGCGGCCGACTGCGTTCGAGCGCCGACAGAGCCGCACGCGCCGGAGCGGTTGCGAAGCCGTCCGCGAGCGCATAGAGCCCCGCCGCCGTGAGCGCGCTGCGCTGAACGAACTCGCGCCGGTCGAGCCTCACGCGCCTAGCCGATCTTTCGCGCAAACGTCTTGACTACCGTCGCGCCGGGCTGCGAGACCTCGACGTGCCCCTTGAGACGCTTGCCTCTCCACGTCCCAGGGAGCTTCCAGCGGCACTCGACCGTCGCACCCGCCCCGAAGCGCCGAAACACGGGGCGCAGCGTGTGGGCCCCGACCTCGATCGCGCAGTCGATCTTCCCCTCAGCGCGGAGCGCGTCGAGACCGTTCGTCGACAGTCGCAGGATGGCCGAGAACTTCCTGCCCGCCACGACCCGTGCAGGGAGCGTGCGGAAGCCGACGATTCCGAGCGCCACCAGCGGAAGCGTCTCGGCCTGCTCCTCGTCCCAGGCCGCCTCAAAGGGGCCAGTCTCCGCTCCTGTCGCGTCCGAGACGAAGAAGGCCGACGGGCCGGCGCCGGGGAAGTACGTGACGTCCGAGCCGGTCTCGTTCGTATAGACGAGCGGCGTCTCGAACACGGCCTGCCACGTCGCTCCCGGGGCGACGGCGAAGCCCGTGCACGAGAACTCCTCGTGATGCGCTCGGAGCTCACAGCTCGCGCCGTCCGTCTCGATACTCGTGACCGTGAACGGGTCGGGCAGGATCTGACGGAAGCCGGTCACCGGCACGTCTCCCGTGTTGCGCAGCGTGACCTCGACCTTGCCGAAAGACGGGAGCTTGTGCAGCGTCGCCTGGGCTGTCGGCGCCCCGCCGGCGGACAGGGGAGCGAGCACGAGTGTCAGCGCGACGGCTGCGAACGGGACCAGCCAGCGGGACTGGAGACCGCGAGGGCTCACGTGAGCTAGGACGTGCCGCAGGACGCGAAGTTTGCCCACGCCAGGACGATACGCCCCTTGGCGGGTATCCGGTTCTCAGGAGGGTTTGGTGGAATTCCGCTCGTCGTCAGGGTGCGATGGTCGTTCCCGAGGCAAGGACGCAGGGAGCGTGCGTATCCGTTGCGTACGTGCGCGACTGAGGACGCCGTCCTCGGGGCGAGCAGCGCGGTCTGAAGACTCAGCGCTGTATTTCGCCAAGCCCTCCTAGGAGACTGCGGCGTCGCCGGGGCCGGGCTCGACCACCCCGGTCTCGGGCGGCCCGACCGGAGCCGGCCTCGGCGGGCGCAGGTAGAGGAATTCGTAGGCGAGAGCTGCAACCGCGCCCCCGACAACCGGGCCTACGTACCAGATCCAAGCGTCGGCCCACTCGTGCTGGACGAGCTCTGGTCCGAACGCTCGGGCGGGGTTCATTGCCGCACCCGTGATCGGGCCGGCCATCAAGATGTCAGCCGTGATCGTCAGCCCGATCGCGAGTCCGGCGATCGACTTGAACGTGCCGCGAGGGTCGGCCGCAGTCGCGAACACCACCCAGACGAGGAAGAAAGTCAGGATTGCCTCGAGCGTGGCCGCCTGCCACACGGTGACGGCGCTCGACTTGAGCGGCGCGCCCAGGAACGTCGCGTCGCGAGCCGCCTGCGGATAGATCCAGCGGAGGACGAGCGCCGCAGCAGTTGCTCCCGCGAGTTGGGTGACGATGTAGAGCGCTCCGAGGAGCGGCGCGATCCGACGAGTCACGAGGAAGCCGGCAGTCACCGCCGGGTTGAAATGGCCGCCCGAGATGTGGCCGACGGCCGAGACCATTACCGCGATCGCGAGCCCATGCGCAAATGCGATCGCCACCAGGGTCGTCTGGCCGCCGAGCATGATCGAGCCCGCGCCGACGAAGATGAGCATGAACGTCCCCACGAACTCGGCGGCGGCCCGCGAGAACGCATCTTGGTCGAACGGACCCAACCGTCTGCCGGCGGTTCGGCGCTCCACGGCGCAAAAGCTAGGAGCCTCGTCGGACGACCAACCTTCGGCCGTGAGGGCAACTGCTACGTTGATTTCCGTGAGCGAGGTTCCTGCCGCCGGCGAGCCCTACGAGGTGGAGTGCCCCCACTGCCACCGGATGTTCGAGGCGGAAGTGATGGCAGGACAGGCGGCGCGCCACACGGGGTTCAAGTGCCCCCACTGCAAGCTGTTCGTCCCCTACGAGCGAGCGGACGAGCAGGACCTACTCGAGCCAACCAGCTAGCCGGCTTCTTTTTTCAAGCGGTTCCGCGCGTCTGCCGATAGCCAAGTCGTGGCTGTCGACCTCGCCGCTCCGCGTGCGCGCGCTCTGGCGCGCTCATTCACGTTCGCT
>JBKOXM010000118.1:0-11922 GCA_046724925.1 Actinomycetota bacterium
CTGATCCGCAGCCGCCGGCTGCGCGAGCGTTACGCGCTGCTCTGGCTGCTGACCGGGATCGTCCTGCTCGGACTGTCGTTGTGGCGAGACGGCCTGAACACGATCGCCGGCTGGTTCGGCGTGACGCAGTATCCGCCCGCCGTGTTCTTCGCGGTCGGGACGTTCTTCATCCTCATCGTGCTGCTGCACTACGCGACGGTGATCTCACGGCTCGCCGACCAGAACGTGATCCTTGCGCAGCAGCTCGCGCTGCTGGAGGCCCGCCTCGGCGAGAAGCGGCAACAGGACGGCGACGACTAGCACGATCGGGTCGACCACGCGATACGCGGACGTTTCGAGGACGTACCTGATCTCGTCCCGGTCGATCCAATAGGCGCCCACGATCGCTGCGGCGAGGGCGGTCGGCACCAGCAGCAGGGCCGGGCGGCGCACGAGCAGGCAGAGCACGACGAAGACGGGCACGAGCAGGGTCCATTCGGTCACGTCCAGGATGTGCCCGCCCACCTCGGCGGCAGCCTTCGGGATCCGATCGAGACGTGAAAGGTCCAGCTCGCCGACGCGGCTCGGCACATCGTGCGCCCAGCGCCACGCCAGCCACGGCAGCGCGGCCACGAGTGCAAGCGCTGCGAGCGCGAGTCGTCGATGGAAGAGCGCGCCGACGAGCGCGAGCGCGGCGACCTCGAGCAGCGCTTCCGTCTTGATCTGGATTGCGGCGGCCGCGCAGAAGAACGCGAGCGCGAGATAGAAGGGCGACCGCGTTCGCAGCCAAAGCGCTCCTCCGAGAGCGGCGAGCGCAAGGTAGATCGCGAGTGGGAGGTCCGCGACGCCGCCCTGCACCTGGCGCCACAGCTCTGGCGAGAGAACCAGCAGGAGCAGTGCCGCGGCGAGCACCTCGGGCCGGACGTATCCCCAGAGCAGGCGCGCGACCGAGGCCACGAAGGCGACCGTCAGGAGCCCGAGCTGCGCGCACATCACCCGGACGTCGACGTTGTATTCCGAGAGGTGGGTCGGGCGGCGAGTCGCCTGCATGTCGAGGCTCGTCACCACGGACCACCAGAGCGGGTAATCCGGCACGCCGAACGTGACGTAATCCCCGTTCGGCACGAACAGCAGCTCGTCGAGGCCGTGTGCCCAGAGCGCGGCGCCCTTCGGAAGCCAGATGCCCCAGGCGTCGTCGAGCCAAGGCGCGGAACGGAAGCCGCCCACGATCCCGAGCACGCAGATGGCCACCACGACGCCGAAGCCCGCACCTGCAAGGGCCGACGCTCGCCGGTCCGGAGGGCGAGGGACGTCGAAGGCGCCGACGAGCGCCCCGGCGACCGCCATGACCGCGACCGCCGCTCCCGCCACGAGCAGGCTCGCGTGCATGCCGACGAGCGTCGCCAGGAACACCAGCGTTCCGACGCCGCCCGCACCGATCAGTAGTGCGACCCCGGTCCACGACAGACGCTCGAGCCAGGGCAGCGGCTCGAGCGTGCGCCTCAGCAGCAGAAACCCGGCCGCCAGGAACAGCAGGTTCATGGCCGTGACGCCGAGAATCAGGCTCAGCGTCGCCGCCCGTACACGATGCGCGTACCTCTCACGCGCAGGACGTATTCGGCGCCGGCTGGATCCTGGACCGGAAAGCCGCGCGCGAGGTAGAGCTGTCCGAGGGCCTTCAGGTTTCCCTGAACCAGCGGCGGCTCGTCGGCCGCATCGACGAAATACGGAGCGCTGGAATGGGTCTTCGCGATCTGCGGCAGCGAACCGAGATCGAGCGGCGCGTCGGGAATCGGATCCGGCCCATCCCCACTGCCGCCGGCCAGACGCCGTAGCGGCGAGTCCGCGGCCGGGATGAGAGCCAGCCCGAGCACGGCTGCGGCCGCGACGACGCCGGCGCGTCTAGCGGACACGCACGCTGGCCGGCTTGGAGACGACGAACGCGTCACCGAGGCTTTCGTCGTTCACCCAGTTGGCGGCGAGGCCGACGCGGTAGCTCCACGTTCCGGCCGAGGGCGAGTCGTGGAACGTCGTCGCACGTGTCGTGGCTATTTGCTCCATCTCGATCGAGCATCGGTGAGCGCCGCTGGTACGGGGCTCGCACACGAGGCCTTCGCGCACGAGCGGGAAATTGTCGGGGCTGCCTTTCTCGATCCGGAACTCGACTGGAGCGCGGTAGACCGTGTAGAACGGATGGGCAGCCGGGACATCCCGAGCACGCCAGGTGAGGTCGACTCCGCCCTCCGGGTCCGGCGTGGCCCGCAGGCCGAAATCGGCCTGAGCAGGCACGTAGACGCTGGCCTGCGCAAGCGTCGCGGCGCGCCCGTCTCGAAGCGGAGTGAGGAAGGTGAGGACGGCCAGAGGCACGACGCCGAAGAGAACGAGTGCTCCGACGACGGGGAAGGCAGTCGGCCGCAGCGCGCGCGTGGTGCAGGGAAAGCGGCGCGCGAGGCGCGGACCGAACTGCGGAACCAAAAGAGGGATCGCGGCGGCGAGGAGGACGAATGCAGGGAGCGCCGGCATGAGCAGGCGCAGCAGGGTCCCTTGCTCGAGGCTCGCTTCCGGAGAGCTCCCCTTCACGAGTACGAACGCGCCCAGCCAGCCTCCGAGAAAGAGCGCTTTCGACCACGAGAAGCGGGCGACGGCGAGAAAGCCGGCGAGCGGCACCCACTGGACGAGCCGGGTGCTCCAAAAAACTTCCTGCAAATAGAGGTAATTCGCGCGGAGGTGGTCCCAGTCCAACTGGACGTAGCGGGAGACCACCACCGCCAGGGGAGGCGAGTCGGTGCCGACCAAGCCGCCGTAGCCGGCCGCCAGCGCCTCGGTGTCCGGCTTGAGGATCGGGAGGTAGCCCAGTCCGCGTGCCTTCCAGATCGCGAGCGCGAGCGCGCACGGAGCAGCGGCGGCCACGAAGGCGGTCGCCTCCCGCCAGCGCCGCGCGACCGTGAATGCCAGCAACGGCCCCGCGAGGAAGAGGGCGTTCGAAGGTTTGATTCCGACCGCGAAGGCCGCGGCCAGACCAGCGAGCGCCGACTCGGTCGGCGCGTGCGTGTCGAGCGCCCGGACCAGGAAGTAGCCGGACACGAGGAGCGCCACTGTGGAGGGGTAGTCGCCGAGCCCGGTCAAACCCAGGGCCTGCGGTAGGAACTGGTCGACGAACTTCTCGTGGTAGCGATCGACGAAGAGGGGGATCGAGAGGAACGGGACGGTCACCCAGAGCCCCGCCGCGACGTAACCGATCATGCGGCCGCCGAGGCGCGCGCCGATTCCGTAGATCGCCAGCAGCGCGATCGGCGCCAGCACCAGCGTCTGGAGCAGAACGATCGCGGGGACCGCCGACAGGAAGTTCGACCCAAGCGTCAACGGAAGCGGCATCAGCAGGAAGGACCAGGCGTAGCCCACTTTCGATTCCGGGATGTGACCGTGCGAGAGCACCCACGAGTCGGTGTAGAAGAACGTCTGATCGCCGCCCTGGTAGAAGAGCCAGCCGTTGTGGGGGACGGAGAGCGCGAAGCTCGCGAGCGCGACCCATTGAGCCAGGACGAGCGGGACGAGGACGATCCAGGGCTCGCGCCCGAGCGCGGCGAGCGGGCCTTCCGCCTGCGACGCCCGGCGAGCGCGCGTCGACACGATCTTCAGCCGAGCCCGCGACGTACCGTCCCTCAGGCGGTCGGGCAGATCCCGGAACGGCGCGACGATCGTGTCGGCGCGGCTAGGAAGCCGCATACGCGGGCGCGTGCTCGCGGTACCACGCGACCGTGCGCGCGATCCCGTCGCGCAACGGTGTCGCGGCACGGAAGCCGAACTGCTCCTCCGCGCGCGACGTGTCCAACTTCCGACGAGGCTGTCCGTTCGGCCTGGAGGTGTCCCACACGATCTCGCCCTCGAAGTCGGTGGCGTCGGCCACCAGCTGAGCCAGGTCGCGAATCGAGATCTCCTCGCCCGTGCCGAGATTGACCGGCTCGGGCGAGTCGTAGTTCTGCGCCGCGAGCCAGATCCCCTCGGCCGCGTCCTCGACGAACAGGAACTCGCGCGTGGGCGAGCCGTCGCCCCAGAGGACGATCTCGGAATCGCCGCGCTCCTGCGCCCCGAGCATCTTTCGGATCAGCGCCGGAATCACGTGCGAGGTCTCCAGATCGAAGTTGTCGCGCGGTCCGTACAGGTTGACCTGGAGCAGATGGATGACGTCCAGCCCGTACTGCTCGCGGTACGCTTGGCCGCCGACGAGAATCGACTTCTTCGCGACTCCGTACGGCGCGTTCGTCTCCTCCGGATATCCCTCCCACAGGTCTTCCTCGCGGAAGGGAAGCGGTGCGATCTTCGGGTACGAGCAGATCGTTCCGACGACCACCACCTTGCGCGCGCCGCTCAGCCGCGCCTGCTCCAGCACGTGCGCGCCCATCATCGTGTTCGCGAACCAGTATCGCCCTGGGTTGGCCTGGTTGGCGCCGATACCGCCGACCTCGGCCGCCAGGTGGAGGACGAGCTCCGGCTTCGCGTCGGCGAAGAGGCGCTCCGCGTCCTCCCAGCTGGTCAGGTCGTAGTCGCGCTTGCGGGCCACGAACGGCTCGAAGCCGTCGCCGCGCAGCCGTTCGACGAGGTGCGAGCCCAAAAAGCCTCCGCCGCCCGTGACCAAGACGTTCGTCACGTGTGCACCGTGGGCTGCGTGACCGGCAGCCAGTCGACCCGCCCGACCCACACGTCGCGGTTCTCCGCATACCAAGCGATCGTCTTGCGGATTCCGTCCTCCCACGACACGAGCGGCTTCCAGCCGGTCTCGCGGTTGAGCTTCTCGTAGCCGACGCGCAGGGCCATGACCTCGCTGGCCCCCGGACGGATTCGGGCCGGGTTGACGACAAGCTCGCGGTCGCCGCCCCAGTGGCCGTCCTCTTCTCCGATCCTCAGGATCAGCTCCGCCCAGTCGCGCATCGAGATGTTCTCGCCTTGCCCGTAGACGTAGAGGTCGCCGGGAATTCCCTCGGCGGCGACGGTGAGGTGCCCGCGAACCCCGTCGGTGCAGAAGCAGAAGTCCCGCAGCGGCTCGAGCGACCCGATCTCGATCTGCTCGCGCTCGAGCGCCTGGGTGATGATGGTGCCGGTGACGAAGCGCGGGTTCTGGCGCGGCCCGTAGTTGTTGAACATCCGCGTGACGACACCGGGAACACCGTAGGCATCGTGGAAGTTCATCGTCAGGAAGTCGGCGGCGACCTTTGCGGTCGCGTAAATCGACTTGGGGTTGATCGGCGAGCGCTCGTGCAAGATCAGACCGCCCGCGTCGTCGTAGTCGTGGTGGTGGGTCACCGACTCGCGCGGGTTGCCGTACTCCTCGGACGTCCCGGCGGTGTCGAACTTCTCGAGCTCGAGCCCGTGGTCGACGATCGACTGGAGGAGGTTGAGCGTACCGACCGTGTTCGCCATCACGGTCTCGTAGGGCCGGTGCCACGACTCCCCGACGTGTGCCTGCGCGGCCAGGTGGAAGACGTACGGCTTGTCGGACTCCTCGCAGAGCTCGCGGACGAGAAGGTCGATCGAGTGGCGGTCGGTGAGATCCGCCCAGTGCACCTTCATGTACGGCCTGAGATGCCCGATGTTGTTCAGCGCGCCGCTCGAGGTCGCGCGTACGAACGCGTGCACCTTCGCCTCGAGCCCCACCAGCGCCTCTGTCAGATGGGAGCCCATGAAACCGTCGGCCCCGGTGACGAGCACGGTGCGGCCGGTAAACCGCTTCGCGAAGTCTTCGCGCAGGAGCGCGAGGTCTTCCTCGGACCAGATCGAGCCGTTCCTGTTTGACTTCATGGGAATGCGGGAGGGCGCTTTCAAGACTAGCCCGTCCGCCCGCCGGAGCACCTTCGCTAGCGGAATCCTTACAGGTGTCTCCAGCCTGATCCTGAGCGGGTCCGCTGCGGTGACCGCGGCCGTGCTGGCGCGGGAGTTCGGACGGGACGCGGCGACCGACGGCTTCCTCGCAGCCTATGCCGTGTACCTCGTTCTGGCCCTGGTCGCCCAAGCGTTTCGAATCACCGTCGTTCCCGACCTGACGCGGGCCGCGGCGGAAGGGCGGCTCGGCCCGGAGGCGGGTTCCTACGGAGCGGCGCTCTTGACGGTCGGCATCCCGCTGGTGGCCGCCGCAGCGCTGCTCGCCGATCCGATCGGCAAGGCGCTCACCGGCGGTCTCCCGCCTCGTGCCGCCGAGCTCGCCGCTAATGCCCTTCCCTGGCTCATCGCAGCCGCGCTGCTTCAGTTGCTGGCAGCCCTTGCCGCAGGCGCCCGCGCGGCCCTCGACTCGTATCTCGCGCCGGCAATTGGATTTTCGGCGGCCGGACTCGTGACGGTCGCCGTCTTCTTCCTGCTACTCGACGAGCACGGCTTGGTCTCCCTCGCATGGGGGCTGGCCGCCGGTGGGGCTGTGGCGCTCGCCCTGCCTCTCACGGCCTTCGGATCCGAGCTGCGCACGCTGCGGCCAGGCCCGATCCTGCGACCGCTCGGACGCGTCGCGGAGGCGGCCGCTCTGCCGGTCGCCCTCCAGCTGCTCTACCTGATCGCGATCCGGCTGGCGGCCGACCTTGGCGTGGGCGAGGTAACCAGTCTTTCCTACGCCTATCTCTTCGCCGCGATCCTCGTAGCCGCCACGGCCACGGCCCTGTCGGCAGTCTCGTCGGCTGGGCTGACCCGCCGTCAAGTCGACGCCGAGGAGGCGGCGGCCCACGTGGTGCATGGTGCCTGGCTCTGCCTCGTTGCGATAGCTCCAGCCGCAGGTGTGTTCGCGCTTGCGGGGGAGCAGATCGTAAGCGGCGTGCTGGGCGACGAGTTCGCGGGCGACGTCGGGACCGACCTTTCCCGCCTCATCATCGCGCTGGCCCCGTGGACGGTCGCGGCGACGGCCTTCTCGCTCTCCTTTCCACTGCTGTATGTGCTCGAGCGGAGCCGCGTGCTCGTGCCGGTGGCGGTCGCGGCTCTGCTCGTGCACCTGCCTCTCTCGCTCGCCCTCCGCGAGCTCTGGGGCGCGACAGGTCTGGCGATCGCGCTCGCCCTCACCACCTTCGCCGTGATCGCCGCCCTGCTCGCCGCCCTTTCGTGGCGCGCGCTCGCGCACGCTGCGGTCGGCGTCGGGGGCGTCGCGCTCGTCGCGGGGGCGATGGCGGCCGTTGCCTTCGGAGCTCCCGCATTGTTCCTCGACGGCATGCCTGCGGCAGCCGTTGGAGTGTGCGCGTACGCCCTGCTCGTCGCAGTCGTCAGGCCCCGAGGGCTCCGCGAGGCGTGGGCCTACGTGCGGACGCTGCACTAAGGATCCGTGCAACCGCGGCCCGCGCCCCGCCGCTCGGGTCGCTAGCCCCGACGCCGGAAGCGCAGGCCGGTGCCCCGACGGGTGAGCTCCACGGCCCGAAGGCCTAGCTTGGTGCTGAAGAGCCGGTGGCGGAGCGCAGCGCCGGTGCGCGCGCCCGGCGGCAGGTAGCGGAAGCTCATGCGTCCGCCGATGCGCTCGCCGGCCCAATCGAACGGCGGCAGGCCCTCCGCGAGCTTGCGCACGACCACCGTCCGGTAGCCGACCGATTCTCCGACCTCCCAGGCCGGTTGCGCCCGCAGCGCGTCGACGAGGACCCGCACAGGCGGCATATAGGCATCGTCGATCAGGAGCCGACCTCCCACCTTGAGCTGCGGCGCGATGTACCACCAGTCGAGCACCGGATATGGAAAGCCGTGCGCGCCGTCGAGGAGCGCCAGATCGAGCTCCCGGGCAGCCAGCCTGGGCAGCACGTCGTGGGAGAGGCCGATCGTGAAGCGCACGCGCGAGGCGTCGATGCCTCGCCGCTTGCACTCCTCGCGAAAGCGCTCCTCCTCGTCGGCCGACGGAGTAACGGCCTCGTGTTCGGCGCCGCGCGCGGCGAAGACGAGCGTGCTCGCGCCCGACCCCGTCTCGAGCGTCTGCATGCCGGGCTGCACAGCGTCCTCGAGCCATTCCAGCGCGGGCCACGCCAGGCCCCAGTACTCGTCTCCGGCGCCGTGCAGTCCGGGCGGGCTCGCACGCAGCTCGGCCGTCAGCGACCGCCCCATGCGCCCCACCCTAGCGCCGTGGGATGCTCCGCTCCCTCGTGGGCGAGTCGACGGGCGAGACCGAAGGAACCGCGCACCGCGGACGCCCGAGCGCCGTCTGGCGGTTCCTGTGGATTCGAATCGCCTTCTGGGTCGGGACGGCGCTCACGTTGGCCTGGGTGCCGCTCGCGCCGCAGCTGATCCCGCCCTTCCGGGCATATGACGCGCGCACGGACCTGCTCTTCGGGACGTTCGCGCAGTGGGATTCGCAGTGGTTCCTGCGCATCGTGGAGAAGGGGTACGACGCGTTCCAGGCGACGGCTTTCTTTCCCGTCTACCCACTGTTCGTGGACGCGGCAGCGCTCGTCGTCCGCTCGCCCCTCGTCGCAGGAGTCCTCGTCTCGATCCTTGCCGCGACGGTGGGCGCGGCCGCCGTCTACGAGCTCGGACGGCGCCTGCTCGGCGAGCGCCTGGCCGCGGACTCGGTTCTGCTGCTCGCGCTCTTCCCGACTGCCTTCGTCTTCACCGCGCCCCAATCGGACGGCCTCTTTCTTGCCCTGTCAGCGTGGGCGTTCCTGTTCGCACTGCGCGACCGTCCCTGGCTCGCCGGTCTCTGTGGGGGCCTCGCCGTCGGAACGAGGCTCATCGGCCTCGCATTGCTACCCGGCCTCGCGCTGGCGCTGTGGCGCGGCCGGTCGCCGCGGGACTTGGTACGGCTGGTTCCGCTGTTGCTGCTTCCGCTGGAGCTCGCGGCACACGCCCTGTACCTGCACCGCCGCTTTGGCGACGCGTTCGCCTTCGCTCACGCCCAGCAGATCTTCTGGGTGCGGCACGTGCCGCCGCTCGGACCTTTCGGCGGGCTCTGGGACTCGCTCTCGGAGGGAGTGGAGGGCGTCAACGAGCTGTTCACGACCATGCCGCGGGCCGGGGTCGGCGCGACCGCGCTGCCGCCGCACAACCAGGTCGCAACCTGGAACGTCGTGCACGCGCTGCTTCTGATCGCCGCTCTCTGGCTGACCTGGGTCGCGTGGCGCAGGCTCGGGCCGGCTCTCGCTGTGTACTCCCTCGCGTCGCTCGCGGTGGTCCTCTCCTTCACGCCCGAGCCGTTTCCACTCGCGAGCTTCCCGCGGTATCTGGTGGTCAACTTCCCGCTCTTCCTCGCGCTGGCGGCGGTGCTGGAGGATCGTCCACGCGCCCGCCAGGTCGTGCTCTTTTCGTTTGCGGCTGCGAGCGCAGTCGCCGGCGTGGCGTTCTCGCGCAAGATCTGGATCGGTTAAGGCGGCGGAAGTGCAACGCGCTTACGCGATGCACTTTCCACCGGGTCCCGTGACGTGGCCTGGGCGTGTCGTTGTGAGCCCGTCCTATGATCGAAGGCATGGCGCGGCGGGCGTTGATCACCGGAATCGGCGGCCAGGACGGCTCGCTGCTCGCCGAGCTGCTCCTCGACGACGGGTACGAGGTCTTCGGGATCGTGCGGCGACCCGCCTCGAACTACCCGAACCTCGAGGGGATTCGGGAACGGCTCGAGGTGATCCAGGCGGACGTGCTGGATCAACTGTCGCTCGTGAACGCGCTTCGCGCCTGCCGGCCGGCCGAGGTCTACAACCTCGCGTCCGTCTCGTTCGTTCCGACGTCCTGGGAGCAGCCCGTGCTGACGGCCGAGTTCGCCGCGGTCGGCGCGACTGCGCTCCTCGAAGCAATCCGCCACGTCGACGAGGAGATCCGCTTCTACCAGGCGTCTTCGAGCGAGATCTTCGGCGAGCCACTCGAGACTCCCCAGACGGAGACGACGCCGCTGTCCCCGCTGACGCCGTATGGCGTTGCCAAGGCGTACGCGCACTTCATCACCGGCAGCTACCGCCGGCGTTACGGCCTCCACGCGAGCGCCGGGATCCTCTACAACCACGAGTCGCCTCGCCGTCCGCTCGAGTTCGTCCCGCGCAAGGTCGCGAACGCGGCAGCTGCGATCAAGCTCGGGCTGCAGGCGGAGCTGTGGCTGGGAGACCTCGAGGCCCAGCGCGACTGGGGCTACGCGGGCGACTACGTCCGCGCGATGTCCTTGATGCTGCGCCAAGACGAGCCGGGCGACTACGTGATCGCGAGCGGCGAGCTGCATTCGGTCGAGGAGCTCACGGCCTGCGCGTTCGAGCGGGTCGGGCTCGAGTGGCGCGACTTTGTGCACATCGACGAGTCGCTTCAGCGCGGCAAGGCGGAGCTACACGACCTCGTCGGTGATCCGTCGAAGGCCTCGCGGAAACTCGGATGGCAGCCGAGTCTCGATTTCGAGGAGCTCGTCGCGCTGCTGGTCGACGCGGAGCTGGCGCGACTCGAGAACGAGACCGAGCGGGCTCGCGCGTAACGCGCTGGCGGCGCGCCCATGTGGCGACCTCGCCCGCGCTAGGGAGCCAATTAGCACTGTTTCCCGCGCACACAGGGCCGCCTGCCGCTTGCGGGGCCCTCATGCGAAGCGTGTGCCGAAATCCCACTCCCCGCGATCGGCCGCGCATCGAGGCTTGCTGTTTGGCTAGGACCCGAACGGGCATGTTTACCCGAGTAAGACTTGCTTCAGATCCGGCCCGCCCAACCGCAGGGGGAAGACCGGTGAGTCGCGACCCGTCGGAGGCATTCTCTCGTCTGGGGTCGCCGGTCCTCGACCGGCACGAGAGTGACCTAGCCGATTACGCGCTTCTCGAACAGGCGCATGACCTCGCCCAGGAATTTCTCGAACGTCTGCGGACGCGGAGAGTGTGTTCGACAGCTTCTACAGACGACCTTCGAGCCGCCTTTCGCGAGCCGCTTCCGGAGACGGGGATTCCGCCCGAGCGTGTGATCGCCGACCTCGCGGAAGAGGCCGAGCCCGGACTCGTCGCCACCTCAGGGCCCCGCTTCCTAGGCTTCGTGATCGGTGGAACGCTGCCGGTTGCGATCGCCGCCGACTGGCTTACCTCCACGTGGGATCAGAACGCCGGTGGGTTCGCAGCCTCACCAGCGGCCGCTGTCGTGGAGGAAGTGACCTCCTCCTGGCTGCTCGATCTCTTCGGCCTTCCCCCGACGGCCAGCGTCGGATTTGTGACGGGAGGGCAGATGGCGACCTTCACGTGTCTCGCCGCCGCTCGCCACGCCGTGCTGAGTCAGGTCGGGTGGGACGTAGCGGAGCGCGGGCTGATCGGGGCACCTCGCGTCGACGTCGTCGTCGGTGAGGAGGCGCACCTCACGGTCTTCACGGCGTTGCGCATGCTCGGGCTGGGAATCGGCACGGCGAGGCGAGTCGAGGCGGACTCCCAGGGGCGGATGCGTCTCGATCGTCTGCGCGAGATCCTCGCCGGCTGCAATGGGCCCACGATCGTGTGCGCGCAGGCCGGAAACGTCAACACCGGCGCCTTCGACGCCTTCGACGCGATCGCCGACGAAACCAGCGCCGCCGGTGCTTGGTTGCACGTCGATGGCGCGTTCGGCCTGTGGGCCGCCGTCTCGGCGAGCCTCTCCCGTCACTTGACCGGTATGCAGCGGGCCGACTCCTGGGCCGTGGACGCACACAAGTGGCTGAACGTCCCTTACGACTCCGGGATCGCGATCGTCGCCGATCGGGCCTCGCACCGAGCCGCGATGATCTCCGGGGCGGCATACCTCGTTCGATCTGCCGGTGAGGAGCGCGATCCCAACGATTGGACGCCGGAGCTATCCCGCCGCGCCCGTGGCTTCGCTGTGTACGCGACGCTCCGCGCGCTGGGACGTCGCGGCGTCGCGGAGCTCGTGGAACGCTCCTGCGGGATCGCGCGCAGCATGGCCGCGCGGCTGAGGGAGGTCCCCGGCGTCGAGGTTCTCAACGAGGTGGTGCTGAACCAAATCCTGGTCGCGTTCGTGCCGCCCGACGGGGATGACGCGGATACGTTCACCCGCAGAGTGATCGCG